>CAVEUW010000005.1:0-43358 GCA_963619015.1 Senegalimassilia sp.
CCATCAAACCACCCTTGATCTGCAGGTTTTCGTTGGACTTAGCGAATTCCTTGACGGCCTTCGCAGCAGCTGCAACGTCAGAACCAGCAAATACAAATGCGCTCGGGCCGTGCAGGATTTCCTCGAGGGAAGGCTGATCGGTTTCCGAAAGCGCCAGATTCACGAGAGTGTTTTTGTACACCTTCATGACAGCACCGGATTCGCGGACAGCGCGACGCAGAGCCTGAACCTCTTTCACGGTAAGACCGCAAGCGTCAACTACCCAAACAGCACCGGCACCTTCCAGATCGGACTTGATCTGGTCGAGCATGGATACGTTCTTTGCGTTTGGCATGAATACACCTCCTTTTCCAAAACAATCGGGTTCCGCCCCATGTGGGTGGAGCCGTGCTTTGGAAAAAGAACGGCCCCCTGAGCCAAAGGACACAGGGGGCCGATAAGCGCTAACTTAACAACCACCTCGGCGGGCCGCTTGCGCGATTAAACCTTTCGGTGCCTGCTGTCTTTGGCAGCGGAACAGCTTACTGCTGTGCTTTCTGATCAGCGGATGTTTCGGCGGACGTTTGGCCCGTGCTTGCATCCGTTTGGGCAGAAAGCTGTTCTATAGTACCAGAATTCGTTTGCGTGTCAACGATTTCCTGTACGGAATTTGTGGAGTCTCCAGGAATATAGGTAAAGCTAATTTCGTCGCCCTCTTTGTAGCCAACGATATCAAGCATGCCCGGCAGCGCGAAGTCGTAAATTTCCTTCGAATCACTAAGCGTGACATAGAAGTGTGAATTACCGTCCATCACTGCCTGTGTCATACTGCGAATAGTGCCGCTGGCCTGCTTAGTTGTATCAGCCTTAGCGCTTTCTGAAAGCGAGCCAGAACTTGCAAGCATAGCCTGATACGACTTCTGCGTTTCGGCAACCGTGTCACCCGTTGCGACGTTTTGGTAGTGCTGAATATCGACCATCGCAAATTTCTTCACCGTACCAGCGTTGTCTTTCAACGCCATGAAGTAAGTAGGCTGCTGATTCACGTTAATAAGTATGGGGAAGGTGGCCTCGTAGCGCAGGTTTTGCACGGCGCCTTCAGCCGATTCCATTGCCGATTCTTCGGTAGCACCGGCAACTGCGTAGTAATGCGATTCAGCGGTACGTTGGTTGACCAGCACAAAGCCAACAATCGAGTTGTCCGCCGTAGCAGAAGTAACGCCCGTGTACACCCATACGTCGTCGTCTTTGGCAATGTAGTTGTAGCCCAAATCACCGTTAGCACCCGGGGTTGTTTGCACAACGTTTTTCTGACCAAGCCAGCTGTTCAGCCAACCGTCTTGATATTTGCCCGACCAGTTGTACTGCTCGATAAGCAGCTCTGAGGGGTACGCGCGGTCAACCCACTGCGGAACATCGCCAATAGCAAGGTCGGTGCATTCGCCGGTAGTGGCGTTGACCATGACCACACGTTCGATAGTTGTGCCACCGAACAGGCCAATTGTACGCGTCTGAACAGGGCAAATCCACCATGGCTGGCCATCTTCGTCAATTTCAAAGGACTTTTCGTCAAACATATAGAAGGGGTATTTCAGCTGAACGTAGCGGTCGATGTTGCGCGCAAGCGGCTCTGACTGCGAATAGAAAATAGCGTTGTCGCCAAGCTTAACGATTTGCGCATCTTGCGTGGTCATGTCGACAAGCGCATATGCAGGAATGCCATCGTTGCGGTTGGTGAGCCATTTAAACAGGTCGGCGTAGCCAAGCGGGCTTACGCGCACCGGCGTGCCCTTGTAGTTGATCTGGCTGTACGTGCTCGCGATTTCGAACTGGCTCACGTATTCAGGGATGTTGCCCATTGCGCGGTTGCCCAATAGTGCTGCCGAATCGCGGTCGATAATCGGAATTTCCGAATAGTCGACCTGCTGAATATCTTCGGAGAAATCGGCCGTTTCCGTCTGCAAAACATTCGCATATTTTTCAGCATTACCAGGGAAAATGGAAAGCGACATGATAGCGCCGATAACGCCTACAGCTGCAATTGCCACTGGAATATAGGAAGCAAATTTGAACGCACGCGACTTGGTGCGGTTCGGGTCAACCTTGGAATTGCCGGTTTCGTACGTGCGCGATTTCGTGCGCCACACCAAAAACAGCGGTGCCAGAATAAACACAGCGACAAAGAGCCAAGTATCAACAGAATGAATGTTGATAGGCGGATGGAACCACCAATACGCAACAGCCGCAATAATAACGACCAGCACAATCAATCCGATAATAGCCTTGCGGCTTGGTTTGGTGAAGCCTTCGGGGAACTCGATATGGGGCGATTCGGAGTTGCCGCCGTTGCCACCGTTGTTGCCGCCAGTGCTGCTGCCGCGCCCACCGTTGCCACCAAAGCCCGTAGCGCCGCCAAAGCCGCCAAAACCCGTACCGCCAAAGCCGCCAAACGGGTTGAACGGGTTTTCGCCACGGCTGCCCGATTTAGCATTGCCACGCCAGCCGCCACGACCGCCCGACTTCGAGCCGCCGGCGCTGCTCGTCGCACTGCCGCTGGCGCTGGCGTTGGTGTTAGCTGAGCCACTTACTGAGTCACTTGCGCTGCCGCCGCTCGCGTTGCCGCCTGCGCTACCACCTGCGGAACCCGCCGCGCCAGAAGCGCCAGCCGCGCCCCCAACGCCAGAAGTGTCAACCCCTGACTGCTTAAGCGCGTCTAATAGTGATTCAAAACCGGATGTCTGCTTCATGGGCATCCTCTTTCCCTTCGCGTACATAGCAATTCAAATAATTGCACCTCATCATACACGAAACCGCTCAACAACACCCACACCGACAAGCAACCGTAACCTTAAGAAGGCGCGCAGTTCTTTATGCAGCGCAATGATAAGTTTTCCCAAACGGGAAGAATCTGGCCGATTTGGCGCTAATTTTCCCGAACGGGAAAAATCTGACCGATTAGGTACAAATATTCCCAAACGGGAAGATTTCATTGAGCTTTTAACACTAGGTTATTCCGAAGAACTGCAACAATGAACTACCCCCAGCCAGGCAAACGCAGGCTGAGGGTAGACAAAAGATAGAAATTGCAGGCCGTTAACGCTAATCGGCAACCCATTCAATAAGGTAGAGCGCGCAAGCAAGCGACGCTGGCAAGCAATGCAAGCAAGCGACGCTGGCAAGCAGGCTATTCGGCGATGCCCATGATGTAGGGGTTCACAGATGCGGCGCCACGGACGTCCCACCAGATGATTGCGGCAGCAGTGGCGATTACAAGCTCGACTCCGCCTTCGACCTCGTGCAGAAGCGGGGCAATGTTAGCAGCGACACGGCTCTCATGGCCTTCAGCGCGCTCAGGAGCTAGGCTGCACACCCACGCGCAGGCCTCGTCGGCGTTAGCGAAGGTTTTGCGGAAACGCTCGGGCATGATGCGCACATTGGGGTCGTAGCCCAGGTCGTACACCTTGTCGATGATGGCTTTATAAGCAGAGCCACCGCGTCCGGACTTACCTGGGCCGCCCTGCGGGCCACCTGGCATGCCGGGACCACCTGGGCCGCCTGGGCCCATCGGGGGCATCGGGGGACGACCGGGGCCACCTTGCGGGCCACCAGCCGGAGGCATTCCGGGGCCGCCCGGGCCACCAGCCGGAGGCATTCCGGGGCCGCCCGGGCCACCTTGCGGGCCACCCGCCATCCCCGGCGCACCCGGACCACCAGGGCCGCCCGGGCCAGGACGCCCTACTTCCCCACAACCGGAAAGCAGTACTTCCTGCAGCTGCGGAATAGAAGGCGCGTCGGCGAAGATCTGTACAGCAACCGTTTTGTTGGCCAGTGCAGAAAGTTTTTCGATATCCATCATGGCGCCGCAACGGCTCGCGATGACCACGTCATGCTTCGCAACATTCTGACCAGGCATAACATGCTTCCAGTCAAGTAGCTTGAAATCGCATTGGCTACCCACGCCCTCGGCATCTGCGTTCTCGGCAGCAAACGCCAGCATACGATCAGCGCTATCGACGCCGGTCACTGTGCAGCCGCGCTTGGCGGCCAACACCGAAATGCGACCCGGGCCACAGCACACATCAAGCACACTTTCGTCACCCTTTACACCGATAGCGTCAAGATACGTGTCGGTGTCGGCAAGCTCGCAGAAAGCGAACTTGTTGTAGAAGTCGGAGATCTCGTTCCAATTCGCCATACAGGCACCTCATTTCTTTTGAGAGCGACCTCGTAAATAACATACGAGGGATATAGCGAATTATATTTGATTAAGGCGAATACAAAAGAAACCTGAAAGAAAGAACAGACAGTAAAAGTTATTCCGCCAGCTGGCGAAGCACGTACTGCAGGATACCGCCGTTGGCGAAGTACTTGCCCTCGGTCGGGGTATCAACGCGCACGGTCGCCTTGAACGCAACTTGCGTCCCATCAGGCTTTTCTGCCGTGACTTCTACCTGCGCCGGCTGCGGCAGACCCTGCGAGAAATCGACCGCACCGACGGTATACAACTCCGTGCCATCTAGGCCAAGCGATTCGGCGCTTTCGCCTTCCGCAAACTGCAGTGGCAGCACACCCATGCCGATGAGGTTAGAACGGTGGATGCGCTCGAAGCTTTCGGCGATTGCCGCGCGCACACCCAAGAGCATGGGGCCCTTAGCCGCCCAGTCGCGCGAGCTGCCCGAACCGTACATCTTGCCGGCAACCACAACCGTCGGCGTACTGGCCGCTTGATATCCCATGGCCGCGTCGAACAGTGGCGTGACCTGGCCTGTTGCAAAGTCGCGCGTCCAGCCGCCCTTACGGCCTTCGGCCAGCTTGTTTTGCAACTTCACGTTGGCGAAGGTGCCGCGCATCATAACCTCGTGGTTGCCGCGACGCGCGCCGTAGGTGTTGAAGTCGGCGGGCGCGACGTTGCGCTCTTCCAGGTATTTTGCGGCCGGCGAATCGGCGGCAATGGAACCTGCGGGCGAAATATGATCGGTCGTGATGAAGTCACCGAGGAATGCCAGCGCGCGGGCACGTTCGATGGGAGCTGCCGGCTCGGGCAGTTTGCCCATGCCGTCAAAGTAGGGCGCACGGCGCACATAAGTAGACGCGTCGTCCCAGCTAAACGTCGCGGAGGGCTCGCTGTCAAGCTGCTGCCAAGCCGCATCGCCGTCGTACATGCCGGCCGAGCCCTGCTCATACAAATCTTTCGTAGCGAACTGGTTAAGCAGCGCGTCAACCTCAGCGTTGCTCGGCCAGATGTCGGCCAGCTTAACCGGAGTGCCGTCTGTACGTTTACCCAGTTCAGCCGTTGTTAAATCGACGTCCATAGTGCCAGCGAGTGAATAGGCAATAACCGTAGCCGGGGCGCCAAGGTAATTCTGCGACACGTCGGGCGAGATGCGGCCCTCGAAGTTTCGATTGCCGGAAAGCACGCTCGCAAGCTCCAACTTGTCGGCAATATCGTGCATAGCCGGCAGCACCGGACCGGAGTTGCCGATACAGCTCATGCAGCCGAAACCGCAGGTATAAAAGCCCAGCTGACGCAAGCCGTCAAGCAAACCAGCGCGTTCAAGCAGAAGCTCGGTGGCATGGCTGCCCGGGGCCAAGATGCACTTCACCCAGGGCTTCGGGGAAAGCCCTGCTTCGGCGGCCTTCTTCGCCAGCAGGCCTGCAGCCAACATCATGCGCGGGTCTGTTGCAGTGGTGCAGCTGGTGACGGCAGCGATTGCAAGGGCGCCATGCGTGAGTTCGTAGGACTGGTCACCAATTTTCACCGATACCTGTTTATCCAGGTCAAGGTTGCGTTCTGCGCAAATTTCCTGGAAACGAGCCTGCGCGTCGGCAACATTAATGCGATCATGCGGACGCGACGGGCCGGCAATGGAACGCTGGACGCTACCCAAATCGAGCTCGATAACGTCAGCATACACACGCTCAGACGCGTCATCGTTCCAAAAGCCCTGCGCCTTCGCATAGGCTTTGACGAGCGCTACCTGAGCTTCATCACGGCCGGTCAAACGCAGGTAATCGAGCGTTTGGTCATCAACCGGGAACAGCGTAGAGGTAGCACCGTATTCGGGCGTCATGTTGGAAATGCAGGCGCGCTGCGTGGCAGAAAGATTGGCAACGCCCGGGCCGAAGCATTCGACAAAGCAGCCGACAACGCCCTTCGCGCGCAGGATATTCGCAAACGTAAGCGCCACGTCCATAGCGGTCACGCCCTCGGAAAGCGCGCCGGTCAGATGCATGCCATACACCTTCGGGACAAGTGTCGTGATAGGCTGCCCCAGCGCCGCGGCCTCAGCCTCGATGCCACCAACACCCCAGCCGAGCACGCCAATACCATTTGCAGTCGGGGTATGGCTGTCGGTGCCCACCAGCGTGTCGAAGTAGACGGTGGGGTTTTCGCCAGCCGGCGTAGGCACGCCCGCGGCCTCGGATGTCATAGCCACATGGGCAAACTTCTCGATGTTCAGCTGGTGGCAAATGCCTGCCCCCGGGGGCACGATACGCACATTCTGGAAGGATTTCTGCGCCCACTTCAGGAAGTTGTAACGCTCGGAATTGCGATGGAATTCCAGCTGCATGTTCTTTTCCATAGCACAGGCGCAACCCGCCTCGTCTGCGATAACAGAATGGTCGATGACCAAGTCGCAGGGAATTTGCGGATTGATTTTCTCAGGGTCGCCGCCAAGGGCCTCGCACGCCTCGCGCATGACGGCGAAGTCGACGAACACAGGCACGCCGGTGAAGTCCTGGAAGAGCACGCGAGCTGGGGAAAATTCGACTTCGCTGCCCACCTCGCCTGCCGTTCCAGCAGCAACGACGCGGTTTGCAAGCTCGGTTGCGTCTTCGGGGGTAGCAGCATTACGCAGGATATTCTCAAGCAGCACCTTGAGCGCATATGGCAGCGCTTCGGCACCCTCTACCCCGCTGACCGGGTAATACGTGTAGGTTGCGTCGCCTACGGAAAGCGTGGAAGCGAATTTTTCGTTGTTCATGAAACCCCCTTGAGCCGGCGCCGGTACAAAAACGGCGCGATTGACCGAACTGTTAATTTACTCATTCACGGTACGCCCCCAAAATGGCGACTTTGTAACGAAATGGGACAAAATCGCCAAACGGCGCATATCCGCAGGCAGCGGGGAAATATATGGAGTGGCGAAGGGCTAGGCGATCTTGCTGGTACAGAGCAGCGTTTCCTGAGACAGTGAGCTACAGCTCTGCCCTACGAAACAAGCAGCGACGCCATTCAAAAATGCAGTAACGCCCTTCGGGCTATCTAATAAGGACCGAGCTCTCGCTCGGTCCTACGAAATAACCTATCCCGCCAGCAATTTTTTGTGGGTACGAGCGAAAGCTCGTACCGTAATAGGAAGCCCGCGTAGCGGGCGCCACATATTTACGCCAGGTCTTTTAGAGCTGCCACCAGCGTGTCGGTAAACTCGGTGCAGCTAGCAGCCGGGGCGCTGCTTCCAGTCGCCTTGCGGATGTCGCCCGTCAGCACACTGCCGTCGGCGTACACCGCACGCACGGCGCGACGGATGCGGTCGGCGGTTTCCAGCTCGCCCAAATGATCGAGCATCATGGCCGCAGACATAATTTCGGCCGTTGGGTTCGCCTTGTTCTGGCCAGCAATATCGGGAGCACTGCCGTGCACGGCCTCAAACACGGCGTATTCCTTGCCGATGTTGGCACCGGGCGCAATGCCAAGGCCGCCAACCAAGCCTGCAGCCAGGTCAGACGCAATATCGCCGTACAAGTTCGGGAACACAACGACGTCAAACTGCGACGGATCGATAACCATATTCATGCAGAACGCGTCGATGATGCGGTCGTCGAAGTCGATTTTGCCCTCATATTCCTTGGCCACTTCGCGCGCCTCGCGCAGGAACAACCCATCGGAGAATTTCATGATATTCGCCTTATGAGCTGCGGTAACCTTCTTGCGGCCATGCTTTTGCGCGTAATCGAAAGCATAACGCACAATATCCTGCGTAGCCGTCACCGAAATCGGTTTCACCGAGATGCCTGAGTCAGGACGAATCACGCCAGCCCCTTCGTCAGCACACAGCTGGATAAGTTTCTTGGCGCCCTCGGAGCCTTCCTCAAATTCAACGCCTGCGTACAAATCCTCAGAATTCTCGCGCACAATAACCAGGTCAACATTGTCATAACGTCCACCAGCACCCGGCATAGAAAGCACCGGACGCAGGCACACGTACAGCTGCAGCGTTTTGCGCAGGGCAACATTCACGCTTCGAAAGCCAGTCCCAACAGGCGTGGTGCACGGGCCTTTGATGGCAACCTTGTTGCGCTTAACGGCCTCGATGGTTTCCTCAGGCAGCGGGGTGCCCGTCTTTTCGGCGCACGCAGCACCTGCCTCGGCAACTTCCCACGTAATGTCTGCGCCAGCTGCTTCCACAACGCGCTGCATAGCCGCGGAAGTTTCCAAACCGATGCCGTCGCCCGGGATAAGCGTCACAGTATGTTGAGTCATTTGCTTTCCTTTCAGAGGGGTAAAGAAAACAGGCTGCGCACTCGACGCAGCCTGCAGGTTCTAAGGTTATTTGCCTTCGACAATATCGATTATGACTTGGGCCTTGCGCTTGATGGACCCTTTTCCACTTGTCGCGTCGAAAGTCATGCGCGCGACCAGGGCTTCTTTCACATGCGCAGAAAGCTTGCCGCCGGCGAAATCGGTGACAGCCGCAATCATATCGTTGAACTCGATGTCGCCGTGATAGCACTGAATGCCCTCGTCGATAAGAGGCCAGCAGCGCTCGGAACGATTCTCAGTGGTTTTGCCCCATGCGCAAAGGAAACGCATAGCAGCCAAGCGAACAAAGCCGCTTTCCTCGTCGAACAGGGCCGTTTCAGCGCCCGGAAGAGCCTTTTCGCTGGTACGAGGCTCAACCGGAACCAGCAGCGTGAGAATGTCAAGGCATTCCCAACGTGTCTGAGCCTCAGGGCGGTTCAGCGCATCAATAACTTGCAGAATTGAAGGCGCCACAAGTTCAGGATTGCTTGCGGCAACCTGCGCTAGTGCCGACGCCGCGCTTTGGCGCGCGCGACGCGACGAGCCGCCAAGTGCCTCAACCAACTCGGCAAGCTTGGCCTCGTCGGCAATGGCTGCCTCGGCTGTGGCCTTTACTTCATCAGAAACTGCGGACATGTAGTAGCCTTTCTTAATTCATTATGCGCTTTGCAGTGCGCCTTCTTCGTGTGCTGCGTTATGCGCTTTGCTATGCGCGCAAATCAACGCCGAGCTCGGCCTTCACCAGATCGAATGCTGCGTCGATTGCCTTGTCCATGTCGTAGTACTTGTAGCCGCCCAAACGACCAGCAAACACGACGTCGCCTTCCTGTTTGGCTAGTTCAACGTATTGCTCGTACAGCTTGGAGTTGCGCTCGTCGTTGATTGGGTAGTACGGCTCGTCACCGGGCTTCCAGTCGGCCGGGTACTCGCGCGTGATAACAGACACCGGGCTTTCCTGCTTCTCGAAATGCTTGTGCTCGATAATGCGGGTGTAGGGAACCTCGCGCTCGGTGTAGTTAACCACCGCGTTGCCCTGCCAGTTTTCGCACTCGACGGTTTCGGTTTCAAAGCGCAGGCTGCGATATTCCAACGTGCCCAGCTTGAAGTCGAAGTATTCGTCGATAGGACCGCAGTAGATAATGCGGTCGGCAACGCCGGGGTTGGCCGCCACGAAATCACGGTATTCGGTTTCCAGCAAAATTTCCGTATCGCCGAACATGCGCTCGACCATGGCGGTGTAGCCGCCCATCGGAATGCCCTGGAAGCGATCGTTAAAGTAGTTGTTGTCGTAGATAAAACGCACCGGCAGGCGCTTGATGATGGAAGGCGGAAGCTCGGTGCAGCTGCGGCCCCACTGCTTTTCGGTGTAGCCCTTAATCAGCTTCTCAAACACGTCTTTACCGATGAGCGAGAGTGCCTGCTCTTCAAGGTTTTTCGGCTCGCCGTCGCCGATTTGGGCGGCAGCCTCGGCCTTCTGCTGCTCGATGATGGCGCGCGCCTCTTCCGGCGTTGCGATATTCCACATCTTTGAGAAGGTGTTCATGTTGAACGGCAGGTTGTACAGTTCGTCCTTATAACGGGCAACAGGGCTATTCACATAGTTGTTGAACTCGCAGAACTGGTTCACGTAATCCCAAACCGGGCGCAGCGAGGTATGGAAGATGTGGGCGCCGTAACGATGCACGTTGATGCCCTGCACATCCTCGGTGTAAATGTTGCCGGCGATATGGTTGCGACGGTCGATGACCAGGCAAGACTTGCCCAGCTTAGCGGCCTCGTGGCAGAAGACAGCCGACGAAATGCCCGCGCCGACAACCAGATAATCGTAATGGGACTGATTCATGTGGAAAACCCCTAACTGAAAATGCGTGTAGTGAACTAGTGAGCCATTTTACCAGACCTGACCGGGGTAAATCCGCTGTGTGCAGGAAGTTAACAGAATCTGAACGAAAGCCACCGGTCAGCGGCCGGAGGAGCGAATGAAACTGGCGCCGAGGTGAGAAATGACCCGTTTCCGCAACAATATGGCAGCGCCCGCTTCGCGGGCTTACCTAATGCTGCGCGAGTTCTCGCTCGCGCCTACGAAATCCTGCAGAAAGGAATAACCCCGCTGTAAGATTTCGTGGGGTTAAGCAAAAGCTCAACCCCAATTAGGGAGCGCCGAAGGCGCGGCACACTTCTGCAGAGGCACCGAAGGCGCAACACAGTTATTGCACGATGGCGAGCATTTCTGAGCGCTCTTCTTCGATGCCTTCGATAATCTGCGACTTATACGATTCACGATTTTGCGTCTCGTCAATTTTGAGCATAGCGTAATCGGTGCCAATACCAATCGCGGTACCCGTAGCCAAACCGAGCACGGTACCAAGCGGACCTGCCACCGAGCCAACGGCCGCACCTGCCGTACTTGATGCGCCCTTTGACGCAACAACGGTGCTCACGCGACCGACAATCTTGCTGAAAAAGGCCTTCTGGATAACCTTGCTCACAACTTTGCCAGCAATAAAACCGCTGACTGCGCTTAGGGCAAACCTGCTTTGCGCATCAGCAAGCTTTTGCGTGGGCTCAATTGATTGGCTAAAGAAATTCGCATCAACAGTTTCCTTCGCCGAAATAAGCCAATCGGGCACATTGGCTACCTCGCAAGCAGCGAGCGCCTGTTGTGCCTGCTGTTTAAGCTGTTCGGCCTGCTCAGTGTACTCAGAAAGTTTGGAATTAAGCGCCGAATCGTCAACGCCTTCCTCAAGCTTATTCTGCAACTGCTCCTTCATGTAATCCTCAACGTTGCCCGTGACCAGCTGGCCTAAGCGCTCGTAATCGGCGGGCAGACTGTAATACCAGTCCAGATAGGCATCAACATTGTTCACGCGCGCGTCAAAAGAGGCGTTGATTAGTGGCACGAGCGCTTCTTTTGCCTGCGTTGAAAGCTCCGCGGACTTGGCTTTATAGTCTTGCATGACCTGCTCAACAGCCTGTTGATCGTAATACTTGCCGTCTAAAACGTATGTTGCAACGCCAATTTGGTCGCGAACAAAGCCCTCAGCTGCGGAAACTTCTTCATTGTTAGCAGCCGCAGCAAATTGCGCATCGGCATACATAAAGCCTGCGAACAGCACGACAGGCAGCACAACGGCTGTGATTGCGTAGCGTTTGACGATGGGAATGGAAGGGGCCGTGCGGGCCAACGTTGTTTCAGCAGGATGAACTTGGTCGGCGGTTTCACCTTCCTCAGCGCTTTCACCTTCCTCAGCGCTTTCGCCTTCCTCAGCGCTTTCGCCTTCCTCAGCGCTTTCGCCTTTCCCATCTCGCTCAAGCTCGGCCCTAGAAAGTTTGCCAAATACACGACGAATCTCGTTCATTTGTAGCGAACAGGTGCCCAACAAGTTGGCAATAGCGAAGAAGGACGTGGCGCACAGAACCACTTTCCACACAACGTAGGCCGCCGAGTTGATTTGCGCGACCTTCGACAAACCGAAGGCGACAAGGCCATCAACGAAAGAACTGAGCATGCCAACATCGGCCATCAGGCGCGAAGGCGAGTTTGAAAATGGCTGTTCAGTGGCCTGAAATGCCTCAACGGCGCTCGTGTACGTTGTTTGCGGCGTCGTGAACGAAATAGCAATAAAGAGCGCACACAGAAGCGCGCCGACAACAACAATGCTCAAGGCGGTGGCTTTTGCAACCGCGAAGGCATCGTACTGACTCTTCGCAAGTTTAGCGATTCCAATGTGCACGAGCGCGAAAACCGGGACGGCAAGGCAGACAGCCCCCCATTCAACGGCGTGCCATTTAGGAATCTCGAAAATAAGGCCAGCAACACACACAGCCGACGCGACAAAAGCAATGGTCAGTGTCAGAATGCGGCCGGAATTAACGCGCGCAAAAAGACCGCCAGGGCGAAGAACCAGCTGGTCGATGTTTTTGCGAATGACGCGCGGGTATGCAAGGCCAATTGCCGCATACGCAGAAAGTATCGCCCATGCGATGCCAACGCCCGCTGCACCAATTTGCGGCAGCACATTGCTGGCAATTGCAAGCACAACAAGCAGCACGATTGCCTTTGCCGCGTACGCCGCCCAGCGGCGAACAAACGCGCTGTTTGTCAGGCTGTTGAACAGGTTGTTTTGCGGCTGCATACGGCATTCCTTAATTAGTTTCGATACGTGCAGTGCGACAAGCGTCGATTGATATCATGCATGGAATTATAAACGGCTAAGTACAGCGAGGACTCAGCAACGGGCGGAATCAACCCCAAATCAAAAATAAGGTGAAGCTGAAATTCGCGACAGTGCTTTAGGCGACGACACGCCAGCGTTCAGCAAGTTGGAGACGCCCGCTTCGCGAGCTGGCCTCATGCTGCGCGAGCTCTCGCTCGCGCCCACGAAATAGTTGCAGAAAAGGCGAACTATACAGCCGCGTTTCGTGGGGTTGAGCGAAAGCTCAACCGGTACCCAAGAGCGCCGCTAGGCGCGACAGTTTTTGAATTGGAGGCCGGAACCGTTCCCTATTTGCTCTGATATGCGTAGGTTGGCAAGTGGGTGCCGCAGTGGCCAATCACCAGCAGTTTCTTTTCGTGATCGGGGAAGAAATGCACGCGCAAGGTTGTTTGCCCTTCGCCAATGCGCCCCTTCAAATGCGCCGACATATCTTCGGTGTGCCCGTTGTATTCCACTTTACGCAGACGCATAAGCTGCGGGTCTTTTTGCGTCATGGGGCCTTCGGTCATGGCAATGCGCAGTACGCTTTTCTCTTCGAAGCGCGCCGGAATATCAACCGATTCTTCGCCAAACATGAGCGGCCACAGCACCACAGCCATATCGCGCAACGCTGCCCAGGTTTCACGCACGTCGCCAGCGGTGAATTCACGGGCAGAACGTTCGGCCTGATCAAGCACAAGCAAGCGATCAGAGAACACACGTTTTGCCAGCAGTAGCGCTCCAAGCGTGTTTTGCGGAAATTCCAGCGAGTCGAAAATTGCGGCACGATCGCGCACCGATGCAGCCGCGTCCTGCGCCTGACGTGCGTTTTCTTCAGCCGTTTGCAAATTATGCTGCAGCGTTGCAGTTTTCGAAACCATCTGCGAAATCATCGACTGCTCTTTGGCAAGCTGCGCACCTTGCGCGTTATACGCCGCCAACAAATCTCGCTGCTCATTCTGCATTTCCTCGATACGGGCCTCAAGGTCAGCACAGCGTTTTTCTGCATCCGCTGCAGCTTGTTTGATAGCGGGCAAGTTCTTAATGTCCTCTTCGCGCTGCAAACGAGCTGCTTCGGCAGCCGCAGCGGCTGCGTCCGCACGCGCCTGCTCTTCTTGCGCCGCCTTTGCTTCGGCTTCTAGTCGTTCACGTTCGGCCTGCTTGGCAGCCTGACGCTTCTCCTCTTCACGACGCGCGACCTCTTCTTCATATTCTTTTTCGCGACGCTCAATTTCGCCATCGGCAAAGCAAATAAACGTCGGACGATCGCAATCTTCAACTTCGCGCACGTCAAGCTGGTCGGTCATAGCCATAGCAAACAGCTTGTCTAAGAATGGCGCCGTTTCAAGCCATGCGTATTCGTTAATCCAATCGTAGGCACCCGGCTCAGGAGGGTTATCAAGCGGAGTTACGGAAAGCACCTTAGTGCGCTGACGACGACCCGCCTCAAACGAGCCAACTGCGTAATACAAAGGCACACTGATCAGGTCAAACTTGTCGCCCTTTTCCATCAAAATATCGTAGAGAACCACAAGCTGCTTAGACATGGTAGTCATATGCATAAGCGCGCCAACTACCGGCAAATCGTCTAAGGGCGAGGTGATGTTAGCTCGGCGCAAGTCAACACAAATACAGCGGCCTGTCACCACGCCCAAAATGGTATCCATAGGGAATGACATTTGCACATGGCTCGTACGAGCAGCTTCAGCTGCATCTGCGGTAATGGTAACGAAGGCGGAAGCATGATCCCACAATGCAAGCGTGGATGGCCCGCCGACGTAGCGCGGCGCGCGGGTAGCCTTCTTCGACTTGCTGGTAGCAAGCAGGCGAACCGCTCGGTCGCCCTCGATGCTGGTACCGACCGGAAACAGTGTTTGCATGGCGGCAGAGTATTTCACACCAGCGGACATTTCGCCTGTTAGAAAGTCGGTTGTTTCTGAAAGCGATGGACGCGCCTCAAACTGCATCGGATGGCCGACGCGATACTTTTCAACCGCGCGAGCCCAGTTATAGCCTCGCTTGCCGGTGGTGCGCCACTCGTAGTTTTCCAGCAAGTGTTTGCAGAAAGCCTCGTCGGGCTCTTCCATGTCGAGTGCTAAAGCAGTGTCGGGGTCGACAGTGAATAAGTCAGCTGAATTGGTGCTGTCGGCGGTTGCGGCTTCAGAGGCAGCTTCGGTAGTAGCGGCATCAGGCGCAGCTGCGGCGATTTCAGTATCGGCAGCTGCGTCTTCCCCGGCCGCATCAGCAGCAGAGGCTTCCCCGGCCGCATCAGCAGCATCTTCCACAACCACTTCCCCATCTGGAGTTTTAACCTCTTGCAAGGGCGCAGCAGAACGAGACGCCTGTTGACGCCCGTTACTTTTATTACTGCTGCGTTTTGCCATATCAACACTTTCTTGAAGCGTGGTCAAATTATTTATCCGCACCATAGTAGCATGCCTATCTGCAGCCTTTGAACTGGGACGCATGTTCACACGGATATGCCACGACAAATGTCACAAAAAAGGTAGCGTATGCGGCTTTCCGCAGGTATTAGGTGTGCTAGAATCGGTCGTTAGGACGAGGGGCGCCTAGGCAGACGAGCGGGCGCCGACACTATGAAAGAAGGATTCATGGCAGAAGAAGAGTGCACGCACGACTGCGGCAGCTGCGGCGTTTCCGGCTGCGGTGACCGCGCCGCTAGCGGACCGTCGACACTTGAAACTAACAAGCGCAGCAATATCAAACACGTCATTGGCGTTGTGTCTGGCAAGGGCGGCGTAGGTAAGTCGCTTGTGACCAGCCTACTTGCAAGCGAAATGAACAAGCGCGGCTTTAAGGTGGGTATTCTTGACGCAGACATCACCGGCCCGTCAATCCCGAAAACTTTTGGCGTTGATAATCCGCTAACCGCCGATGCTGATGGCATTATCCCTGCTCAGACGCAGAGCGCAATTAAAATCATGTCCACAAACCTCATGCTTCCTAAGGGCGATTTGCCTGTTGCATGGCGTGGACCTGTGGTCTCCAACGCAATTCGCCAGTTCTGGGGCGAAACAAACTGGGGCGACATCGATTACCTGTTTGTCGACATGCCTCCGGGAACTTCCGACGTACTGCTAACCGTGTTCCAGTCGCTGCCAGTTGACGGCATCGTCACTGTTTCTGCACCGCAGGAACTGGTTGCTATGATTGTTGGCAAGGCTGTTAACCTGGCACACGACATGAATGTCGACGTGCTGGGCCTGGTAGAGAATATGGCCTACTTCAAGTGCCCAGATTGCAACAAAGAGCATCACATCTTCGGCGAGCCTCAGGGCAAAGAAGTGGCCGAGCGCTACAACATTCCCGCTTACACCACCCTTCCCATCGACCCGAATTTCGCCCGTCTGTGCGACGCCGGCAAGGTTGAGGAATACGACGTCGAGGGCAAGCTTGACGTGATCATCGACAAGATTGAGGAAGCTGCGAAAGCGGAAGAATCTGCAGAATAAACGTTGCTGATATGGGGTTTTCCTACTGCAATACGCGGTAGGAAAACCCCGCACGCAGGGCAGCGTTCTAAAGAATTAAAGCCGGGTTAGTTTTGCGTAAGGCCCGGCTTTAGTTTTGCCCAAAAACACTGGTGGCGCTCCAGGCAAGATATGAGAAGAACCCCCTTTCCCTTCCTTTTAGAAGTATCCCTTTCCCTTCCCTATATCTTCCCTTTTGTGCCCCAGTTTGCCGCTGAACTGATAGACTCTGCAGCAGCGGCACCGCTTAAGCTTACGTTGCCGCATCCAACAACTAACGCAGATTTTCTACTACCGCAGGTATTTTGCAGGAGAAGCATGAACATCCTTGATGAAATCGCCGACCGTACTCGTGAGCGCGTAGCCGAGCAGAAGCTCATACGCAGTCTTGAGAGCATACGCGCCGCTGCCGAAGAAGCGCGCCGCCACGACTGCGACGGCTGCAACGCCGAAGAGCCGGGGCTTAGCGCCGAAGAATTCGCCAGCGCGCGGCTTTTGGCACCGTGCAGTTTCCCGTTCGAGGGCATGCTGCAGCAACCCGGCGTGCAGGTAATTGCCGAGGTCAAGCGCGCGTGCCCGTCAAAAGGACTAATCGCGCCCAATTTCCCCTACCTGCAGATTGCGCGCGATTATGAGGCCGCCGGAGCTGCTGCGATTTCGTGCGTGACCGAGCCCTACTGGTTCCAAGGGCGCGACGAATACCTGGCTGAAATTGCACGTGAAGTGCGCATTCCGGTGCTTCGCAAAGATTTTGTCGTAGACGAATATATGGTTTACCAGGCCAAGACACTCGGAGCGCGCGCAGTGCATCTGATCTGCGCAATTCTGGATGATGCGCAGCTTAAGGCCTACCGACAACTCGCCGATGAACTGCAGATGTCGACACTGGTTGAAGCACACACCGCACGTGAAGTTGGACGCGCTATCGCCTGCGGAGCGCGCGTTATTAGCGTAAATGCCCGCGACCCGAAAACCTTCGAGACGAACATGGCTACCGCACGCGAACTGCGCGACATGGTGCCGCCATACACGACGTTCGTTTTGGAAGGCGGCGTGAAAACAGCTGCCGACGTTGCAGTTGCACGCGAAATGCGTGCCGACGCGGTATTTGTCGGCGAGGCGCTCATGCGCGCAGAAGACAAACGCGCGAAGTTGGCCGAGTTGCTGAAGGAAGCGCAATAACAGACGCTAAACGCAAGACGGCTAAAGTAGCGGCTTATACGGAAAGCAAGACAGCAGACGTAGTGGCTTATGCGGAAAGCAAGGCGGCCGACGTAGCAGCAATCGCAGAAAACACGACGGCTGAAGTAGCAACAAACTGCCCGCTCAGCTAAATCCCAACCACGGCGTATTCGTAGTGTTCTTTTGGCTGCAGCAGATCTTCCGGGGAGCAGTGCAAAGCCCTGGCCAGTGCTAACACGTTTCCAACGGAAGCTTTGTTAATGTTTTTCGCACCTTGCTCGTACTGCTGAATCGCACGCAGACCAACGCCTGATGCACGCGCAAGTTGCGATTGTGAAAATCCAGCAAGCTCGCGCTGCCTCTTCAGCCGCGAAAAACTTCCGTTACGGATAACCGCTTCGTTAATTGCTTCAGCAACGCGATCTTCCGATTGTTCATGAAACGCCGGATACATTTTTTGCAGCGCTTTCATACCGACGCATTCGTCAATCAGCTTGAAGCTATACGCTGTGGCCCATTGATAATACGCAACCGACCAGCCACACCAATAATCGCTGCCCAGGTGAACGATACCGCTTCCGTCTTCGCGCCCGCACGCCTCTTGCCCTGTTGCGCGCGCACGCACCGGAACAGCAAGCGCTGCACTATCGGCAACTTCAAGTGCAAGTTCCGCCCCTGACATACCCAAAATATGACGGGCAGAACCAGCGGCAAACTGCTCCGCCACAGGGGAAAACGCAAATATCTGCCAAAAATGCGGCAGGTCAAGCGAAAGCTCCCTTACCGCAAAGTCGGCCATTTCGCCAAGGTTTTCCATCGCATCGGCAAGATACATCTCAGGATAAGCAGGCATCTAGATCCCCCTTCCCCATGCGCATAAGGTCAACAATAAATGGCGAAGATGAGTCAGCTTGACTACTGTCTGACACCATTTCCTCAAACGCGAGGCGGGCTTTCTCTTCACGGGCTTGCCTGCGCGCCCACCACTGCACTCCGTCAACAGGGCGCGTGCCCTCAAACACTAACGCCGAAAACGCTTTGGGGCTTTTCACCATGTATTGAATGCCCAATTTCCCCAGTCGTAATGCCTCAGACACCTGGTCAAGGGTAATTTCATTTCGAAGAAACGCCCGCGCGAAGCTAAAGTATGAATCGTCAGCGCGGTAGCCTGCCACCACATCGGCCTTGCTTAGATCAACGGAGAAGTTTGCTGTCAGCCATTGCATTGCCTGCTGCATAGTTGGAGTTGAGCCGCGACAAACGCGGTTCGCCAGCAGCACAGCAAGCCAATTAAGCACGTTGTAGGTAGAGCCTTCCAAGTCGATTAAGCACAAGCCTTCAAGACACAATGAATACCTGTTCACAAAGCCATTTTGGCCGCGTGCGCAAGCCCACTCACTCGCAAGATCTTCGTCAAGCGTGCAGTAAAACCCCGCTCCGTAATCGTTCCCGGGTTTGCATTTTGCGACATCGGGCGCACTGACAACTACTGATGACCCGTGAAATAACGTAAGCTTGCTCACCGCGCCCCCTTGTCTATATCTCTGTGGAGTTATAGTATAGCATCTTGCCGGTACTCTTGTATAGCACCACAAGGCAACGAGTATCAAACTTTGACGTCATTCCAAACAAGTGCGCCCGTATCTTTGCGTACAATGATTAATGGTGTTGCAAAGACTAGTGCCACGAAGCAACAAAACCAAAAGAAGAAACGAAAGCGGGAAAGGGAAAGACCGCGCATGAACATAAAAATCTCCGATCACTTCACCCTTGGTCGCCTGCTGCGATTTACCGCTCCAACTGCGCTTATGATGGTTTGCACGTCGGTTTACGGCATCGTCGACGGCCTGTTCGTTTCCAATTGTGTTGGCCTTGAATCGTTTGCGGCGCTCAACCTGATTTATCCCTTCATCATGATGCTTTCCGCTATTGGCTTCATGATGGGTACGGGCGGCACCGCGCTCGTTTCAAAAACGCTTGGCGAAGGCGACAAACAACGCGCCGACGGCCTGTTTTCCATGCTCATTCTTGTGACGTTTATTGCAGGCGTGCTGTGCGGCGCGATTGTCTTTTTATTCGTACGCCCAGTTGGCGCGCTTATGGGAGCTACCGGCTCACTGCTCGAAGAAGCCGTTGTATACGGCTCTATCCTTGCATTTTCCCTGCCATTCTTAATGCTGCAAACGTCGTTTCAAAGCTATCTTTCCGCTGCTGGCAAGCCCAAAGCTGGCCTTGCTGTGGAAATTGTCGCAGGGGTTGCGAACATCGTGCTTGATGCTTTGCTGATTATTGGCTTTGGCTGGGGTCTTGCGGGTGCTGCCATTGCAACAGCCGTAAGCGAAGTCATTGGCGGCGCACTGCCTCTTGTATTCTTTATTGGAAAACGCGCAGGCAACATCAAGTTCACGCGACCGATTATGGACATCCGCGCGCTGGGGAAGGCCTGCATAAACGGCTCGTCTGAACTGGTATCGAACATTTCAATGTCGCTGGTCAGCATGCTATATAACTACCAGCTGATGATTTTCCTTGGCGCCGACGGCGTTGCGGCATACGGCGTCATTCAATACATCATGTGGATCTTCTCTTCCCTGTTCATGGGCTACTCCGTAGGCGCATCGCCGCTAATCAGTTACCAGCATGGCGCGCAGAACCATGTCGAGCTTTCAAACCTATTCAAGAAAAGCCTGAGCATTATCGCTGTAATGGGCGTTGTTCTAACCGTCGTTGCGCTACTTGTTGGCCGACCTGCAGCAATGTTGTTCGTTGGCTACGATGAGGGCGTCATCGACCTGACCGAAAACGCAATGTCGGTATATTCATACGTCTTCTTGCTGATGGGGTTCAGTGTTTTTGGTTCGGCGTTCTTTACCGCGCTGAACAATGGACTAGTTTCGGCACTCATTTCGTTTTTGCGCACACTGGTGTTCGAATGCGGCGCTATCATGGTGCTGCCTACGTTCTTCGGTGAAATGGGCATTTGGTCAGCTATTTTGGTTGCAGAATGCATGTCGGTCGCACTTACGACTTGCTTTTTGATTGCCCTGCGCAAACACTACGGTTACGCATAGGAGAAACATGACAACGACTCAGGAAAATTCCAGCAGCACAAACGATGTTCGAATCGGCGCCAAAAGCGGCGCTTGCGACAATGCGCTTGACGGTGTTCGAAGCGGTGCCTGCGACGGTGCTCGCTGGGCATACATAAACTGCAACGTGCTCGACGGCACAGCCGACATGCAGGTTCGCGAAAATTACGCCATCATCGTCGCAGGTCAAACTATTGAAACTGTTTGCCCCATGGCTGAAGCCGACACAACGGGCTGCGAAATTGTCGACCTTGCAGGTGCTTGGGTGGCGCCGGGGCTTATCAACATGCATGTGCATTTGGCGGGCAACGGCAAACCGCAAAAGAAACAGCGCGACAACGAAGCGCTGGTAAACGCCATCATGGCAACCGGCCTCACGCGCAACATTGCATACAAACTGGTATGCGAATATGCGCGCCTAGAACTGCACAGCGGCGTGACCACCATCCGTACCGTTGGCGGTCTTGGCAGCTTCGACACGCGCGCTCGTGACGATGCGGCGGCTGGGCGCATTGAAGGCCCGCGCATTCTTGCGGCTAATCAGGGCATTTCGGTACCTGGCGGTCATATGGCAGGGTCTGTAGCTGTAGCTGCGCACAACACCACCGACGCGCTTTTGCAGGTTGACATCGCAAAATCGCAAGGCGTCGACCTCATAAAGCTGATGATCACTGGCGGCGTTATGGACGCGAAAGAAAAGGGCGTGCCAGGCGAGATGAAAATGTCACCTGAAATGGTTGCTGCGGTGTGTCAGAAAGCACACGCGCTTGGCTATAAGGTGGCAGCACATGTGGAATCTACCGAAGGCGTGCGCGTTGCGCTACAAAACGGCGTTGATTCCATCGAACACGGCGCCAAGCCAACCGATGAAATCATGAACTTGTTCAAGGAGCGCGGGGCGTTTTTGTGCACGACGCTTTCGCCAGCGCTTCCCTACGCTCTGTTCGATAGGTCTGTTTCCTGTGCAACTGAGGTAGAGCAATTCAACGGCAATGTCGTGTTCGAAGGTATTATTGCCAATTCAAAAGCTGCACTTGAACAGGGCATTCCTGTGGCTTTAGGTAACGACGTCGGTTGCCCTTGGGTGTCACAGTACGACTTCTGGCGCGAACTGGTTTACTTCGTGAAGTACGTTGGCGTGACGCCGGCATTTGCGCTGCATACTGCAACGCTTAAGAATGCCGAACTGGCTGGCATTGCCGATATCACCGGGTCGATTGAGCCTGGCAAATCTGCTGACATGATTGTGCTTGATGCCAATCCGCTTGACGATTTGCGCGTGCTGCGTAGCCCCAAGCATGTCATTTGCCGCGGACGCGCTGTTATGAAACCGAAGGTCAAACGCCGCGCTATTGTCGACCGCGAGCTTGATAAGTTTCTGTAAGGGCATACAGCATACAAGCGCATTATGCAGTATCGCGCTTCGCGCTCCAAATTAACGTGCGTGATACGATCACGCACCTACAGAATCAAAATGCAAGGCAATTCTCGATTGGCCAGGCGCATCAAGGACATGGGCCCTCGACTGGGGCGCATTTGCGCAACCTTATAGTGCAGTATCGCGCTTCGCGCTCTCTAATACGGGTTGAGCTTTCGCTCAACCCTACAAAATCTGGCTCTGGGGTTTACCGTTACCTATCTGGATCAGGGTTGAGCCTTCGCTCGACCCTACAAAATTAACTGTGGGGTTTACCTTTGCCTCGATGGTTTAGTAGGTGCGAGCGAGAGCTCGCACATTAATAGGCGCTTGCAATGCAAGCGCCACTTTTTCCTTTTTGCCTATCTGAATCAGCGAATCCCCCTTAACGGAAAGCGGTTTTGCCAAGGGTAACGAAGGGAACGACCGGAAAGAAGGGGCACATGAGGGTGGGGGTTTGTGCCCAAGCGGTTTATCAAACTCATCAAGTGCAAGGGGGGAATAATTCCAACCTTGATGAGAACTGCAAAACTGCTCTCCGGTAAGAGGGATTCACCGAAAGAAAACTTCGGTTGGTGGACTGGCGACCGAAGCGGGTCATAATGGTGGCTGGCACGATAGCCTACTTAAGTGTTTCGGATTCTAAGTTAATGAGAGAGGTTACTTAGTCACCGTAACGTAAACAGCATCGCCGGTTTGAAGACCGGAATAGTTTTCTCCGCCAATGCTATTTGAAGTGTACTTTGGCTCAGCACCCGGCTTCTGTCCGCCCGCAGCGTAAACGGAAACCGTGTACTCATGACCGGATAAATACTTCGCCAAAGACTGCATATTGTAGTCTTCGTGAGCGAAACGATCTACCTTGCTTTCACTTGCCGTCAGATACTCATTAAACACAGCCTCAACGTTTGCATCGTCAGAGTTTACGGGCAACCAAACACATTTGGTGAAGCCCCCAATTGCTGAGTTGTCAACCGTCACTGCAATGTGAACGAGACCCGAGCCGGCATCAGCCTCCTCATCGCTATGCGTATAAGGAAGTGCGAACGCACTTGCCGCCCAAAGAACTATTGCGCATGCGACAGCAATAATTCCTGCGCCGACAAGAGTCGACTTTCGGATGCTTTTAGTCATGTGTCCTCCTTTCCATATGCCTCCACCTTGACCTTGCAATCATCTTAAAATCGCATCAAGCAGCCCTCTACGGCAAAAGAGCGGATATTGCGGTTAACCTGCGCCAATACGGCTGATTACATATACCCCAAATAGGATGATATGGGGTAGAGAGTCGCTTTCTATACTGATATCAACGCAGTAAGGAGGACGAATATGAACGCAGAAAAACAAAGCTCTACTTCGGAGTCGCTTGTTGACCTAGTAGCCGACAGCGCTGACTACGATCCGCTTGAATTTATCGATGGCGAAGATGACGAAGATTGGATGGACGACGACGGCTTACTTCTACCGCAACAAACCCCGCCAGAAATCGAAACGAAAAAACGCCACCTTTCCGTCTATTCTCCAGAGGTTGCAGGAAGCGTCTACGAAGCTCTGAGAGATCTTGTAACAACCAATGCGGCGCGCAGACCAGTACTGCTTGGAATTGTTAACGAGGCACGTGACGGCCTTGGCGCAAGCAAGCTGTATGAGCTTGTTGAGCGCTATGAAGCCGACAATAAATCGGTGTACGATCCTGTCTCCTACTGCCGCATGCTCGAACGCGCAGGCGCAATTAAGCAGCAAGAAGTAGAAGAGCCCGAAGAAGCAGAGAGCCAGCCCTTAGACGAAGGTGCTGCAACCTACGGCATCGAGTACATGACAATCGATCAAGACTTTGAGCCAACCTGGCAAGCAACCGAAGAAGGACTTGCTGCTTATGAGATTTTGATTAGCGGAAATGAAGCTCGCGAAAAGCTATTTGGCGAAGATTTTAAGTACGCTGAAGTCTATTTGGCTCTTATGGACAAGCTTGCTCAAGGTGGCGAAAAGAAGGATGTTCTGGTTGACATAGCCGAGCAATACGAGGTCACAAAAGACCCAGTAAAGCTTGGTAATTATTTCATTGATGTTCTAGAAGCAAAATGTGTAATCACCTGGCATGACGGAGCATGGCGCCTCACGGATTTAGGCAACACAATCCGCAAAGAACTCACAGACATGGCAAACTCACAAGCTATCTCTAGCGGCAATGCGAGCGCTCAATCAGAATTATCGGCCTAGAAGAGGGGGAATAATGGAAGCGGTTTTAGACAAGACACAAGTTGTTGACACCAATCAGGAAACGAATGCTCAATCAGGTGAAAACGACATCGCCGACGTTGATTACATGCAGCTATTCGACGCACGCGCGTCAATGTATGGCCTGATGTCTGGACTGTTTCGTGAGGAACTTGACTGGGAACGCATCCAGCAACTAAAGGCCATGCAGTTCCCCACCGGTACCGGAAACGAATCTATTGACCAAGGCTTCAAGGATATGTTCGACTACCTGAAAACGGCTTGGCAAGGAAGCGTCACCGACCTACGCATCGACTACTCGCGTACCTTTATCGGAAGCGGAACAAGCGGATACTCAGCTGCCTACCTATACGAAAGCGTATACACCTCCGACAGGCGACTGCTTGCACGCGAAGCCAGAGGTGAGGTTCTGCAGTATTACCGCAACAACAATCTGAAAAAGGGCCAGTGGAACGATATGGAAGACCATCTGGCGCTTGAATTAGAGTTCATCCAGGTACTTAGCCTACGCACGCGCGATGCACTTGTTGAAGGTGACGAAGACGAAGCCCTTAACCTTATTCGCACACAGCACGATTTTGTGCGTGACCACTTGAATAACTGGCTACCTATGATGTCAGGAGATGCAGTTAAATTCGCGCAGACATCTTTTTATCGCGGCTTAGCAATGCTTGTCCTTGGGTACTGCGAAGACGACGAAAAATTACTTGCAGAGATTCTTGAAAATGCCCCTGCAGCACCCGTTGAAATTACCGTTGAAGGGCTTGAACAGCAGGAATAAGTCGCATCTACCTGGCATGCAAGGCGCTTAACTACAAAGCTAGCATGCTAAATAAGCTTACAGAAAACGCCAACCAACAGGTTGGCGTTTTTTCATATCAAACAGCACGCAAGACTACTGATCATCTATACCCTCAATCAGGCGGAGCAGTTCGTCTCGCTTGTGTACATCAAGCTTGCGATAGATGTTACGGATGTGCGTTTTAACCGTACCAGCCGAAATGTAAAACTTGCTTTGGATATAGGAAGGACTATTGCCTTTTGCGAGCTCAAAAAGAATTTCGGTTTCACGGTCGGTAAGCAAGAATGTATCGGCAACCTTGTTAACCTTCGAAGAAAATTTGCCTGGTCGTTTAGGCTCTTCGGTGTTAAGCATAGCTGCGCGAGCCTCACTTACCGCAGGTTCCGCAGGCGTTTCGCTTTGCTGTTTGGGGGATTGATCCAGCGCTTCACTGTGCTGCTTAGAAACCTGCGGTTGCATTTCTGTCTGTGCAGGCACTTGATTGGACGCCAGTGAAGCCGCACCGTATTCCACAGTGCCGCCAGTTAAGCGCTCGTTTGCAGTGCCACCAATGCTCACCTGCCCGAGCTGTACTGCATCAAGCAAGCCAAGCTTCTCTTCCCTCTCAATAGACATAATACGCACTGCCGGGCACGGAGCAATTGTTTGAATTAAGTCGCTTTCACGCGGCATCAAAACTGCACTCAAACCAATGAAAAGAAGTGCAACAATCACAATGATTGTCTCGTCTAGCTGGCTAGTTGCCAGTGTGGACGCAGACAGAACCGGCGCTAAAACGCCTACCAAAATGAAGATAGTCAGTATTGCCCGCGATAAGCCAAACAAAAAAATAGGCGACAGACGGCAAACATGAGCGATTCGGGCATATATAATCCAGCTTAAAGATTCAATTAAGACATAAGAAATAAGCAGAAATAAGTTTGAAAAAGCTTCATTTCCAAGTACACAGAGCGAGCATAGAAGCGATGCTGCAGCTACACCAGGTACAATAATACGAAGGAATAAATCCCATAAATCGTCACGTTTTATCACAGCAAAAATTGCATACAAGGCAACAGATAGACTTGATGCCATTAATAGCGTGAGGAAAGTTTCCGAATTAATTGAATTACCTAACGTTTTTTGGACAGATAACGCCTTCAAAACGCCAAGAGCAGCACCCATAAGTGCAATAGGTAAGAAAAGTGAAACTGCGAATTTCGCCCGCCCAGCTGGTAAACCATAAAATGGCAGATACGTCGATTTAAGATTTTTAATAGGTGGTGGAGCTATTTTCCAAAGCAGTAGGAATTCCGCAAAAGGAATGCAAGATGCTAGTGCTAACCCAAATGGCGCAGGTATTGACTGAATAACGGTTGTATTAAGCACATAACCAAGCGAAACTCCCACCGAGCCGGCAACTGCAATAGTTGGAACCGTTTCACGAGAAAGCGCGATGCCCCAAAAGATTGCAAGGATTGCAGAACCTACGCCTGTTGCAATACCCGAGAAAATATCAAGTGCCGCCGTGGCAGTAAAAGTCTCCATCGGAACCAAAATCGCAAACGAACCAGCTGCAGTAATGCAGGCAGCAATCAATGAACAAGCGCGAGAGCGTGAAAATCTAACAAGACGTTGATCAAAAGCACCAATAATCAAAGACACAATTGAAAGCGTTACGGCAGAAACAATGTAAAGCGGAGCAATAGCGCTCCCCTGAATACCAACGATAGCAAACGACTCATCAAAAGGAGTATTAACTGCATACATAACTGAACAGACCCAGGTACAGTGCAGTGCAAACCCTATGGAAAGCAACACAGCAGAACTGGATTTAGACAGCGCCGTTTGCGATGATGAATATTCAGATGTTTGCGCCATGTTTCCCCCAAACATTATCGCAAGACAAAACTCACTATGGCTGCCGAAAATATAAACCCCTCGTTACATATGTATTATATTTGCAGGTCAGACATAGAATGAATTGCTATTACTGCAAGGCCTTCTAGCCTATGAGTGAATAACAGTAATTATTATAACTCACTTAATCAGCGGTAATTAAATGAGCATCATTCGAAAAATAATGGAACCACCTTTCTAAACCATAGAATTGCAAATTAAAGCACACGTTGCTGCATTGAACGCCAGCGCGTCAGGCAGCGGTATCCCTTCAGCGAGAAACGCCTGGCCACATAGCACAATGGCACAGCTTCTTAGAAGATCAATGTCGTCTGAACACCAAGCTTTCTCGGCAATTTTGTATAAAGGATGCCCTATATTAACCTCGAGCACATATACAGGTTTAGCTTGCTGACCTGCAGCTATCTGAGAATTCAAAAACCTCGCCATAGAAAGCGATAATCCGCCCTCAGTTGCAATACGGCTTGCAGGATGCTGATTTCCTGTTAAGCAATGCGATGCCGTTATGCGAGCAAGCGGCCAAGGAGACTGTTTGTACAACGCATAAAGTGTATGCATAACGTTTTCGCTCAACACATGGGCGTCAGATTGCCCAGCTATGCTTTCTGGGTCGATTCCCGCAGAAGCACAGCTACGCAATGTTGCACCATGATACGAACCCAGAATCATGAAGCTTAATTCTTCCTGAGCACCGTTAGCACTCAGCAACACATCGGTGCCATTTTCAAGCAAAGCCGAAACAACAGGCGTTTGAGCAAGAGTTTCAAGATTAGACCCGGTCGCATAATAAATTTCGGGCGTTTTTGAAGGGCGAGCACCATCTAAGTATTCCTGAAAACTAATCTGTTTTCCTTGGGCTGCTGATTGGAATAAAAGCAATGGCGAAAGCACTTCGTTCAAAGCGCCTTGCGCCTGGCAAATTGCATATTTAAGCGCTATGCCATATTCGTTATGAAAACGCTCGTAGCGTGGACGATCACGAACCATAAGCCTTTTTAATTCATCAAGGATGCGACGTTCAAGCTGGCGTGCAATAATCTGGATACGCGAGTCTTGCTGTAACGCTTCACGAGATACATTAAGCTGAGCGTCCTTTAAGTCAACCACACCGGCAACAAATCGCAAGTGATCAGGCAATATATCGGAATATGCGTCTTCAATGAGTACGTTGGCGCTATACAGCTGCAGACCATACGGGAAGTCTTTTGCAAATAAATCTGCAGGCGCAAACGCAGGAACAAACAACAGCGCATCATAGTCGATAGCACCACGGGCCTGCGCACGACACGCTATAAGTGGCGGATTTGAGTCATGAAATTGCTGGCAATAAAAAGCCTCAAGATCGTCAGTGGATACCTGGTTATCGGGCAGTGACCACAAAGGAACCATGCTGTTAAGAATTTCAGCATGTTGTGTAGCTTCATCGCGAATAAGCTCGCCGGTTTGCTCGTCAAAGTGCTCATCAGCAAGGTTCATTACAATGGGATAGCGGATGTAATTGCTGTAGCGTTGCACCAGCGCCACTAAGGTTGATTGATCTAGAAAGCGCTCAAAGTTAATATCCGGTGTACTTTCGCGAATATGCAAAACAACATCGGTACCAGGAGTTTCGCGCTTAGCGGGGGCAATGGTATAACCATCAACGCCATCGCTTTCCCAACGCCATGCATCGTTTGACCCCTGCGCACGGGACGTCACCACAACCTTGTCGGCAACCATAAATGCAGAATAGAATCCAACGCCAAACTGGCCAATGATATTGATGTCAGTTTCCTGCTGTGGAGCAGAGCTTAGTTGTTGTTGGCCTGCAACCGGATGCTGAGCACCGGTCACGGCCTCACTCGACGCGGGAGAACCATCTGCCATTGAGTCCTTCACACTACGACTATCCGAATGAGCGATGGTTCCCAAACAGCGTTCAAGCGCCTCCGCATCCATACCAATGCCGTTGTCAGAAACGGTAAGCAAGCGAGAGCCTTGATCAAACGCTAAATCAATACGCCATAATCCAACGTCAACACCACTATGCGACGCCAGGGCATCTGATGAGGCGCGCAGAGCTTCTTCGCCTTTCGGTGTAAGCCCTTCCCCACCAGCCATACGAGCTTTGTCGAGTGCATCTGAAGCATTTGAAATTAACTCACGTAAAAATACCTCACGATTCTCGTAAATTGAGTTAATCATCAAATCCAGAATCTTTTTGGACTCCGTTTTAAACGCTTTCATATCACACCTCGAATAATGCCGTGAAGTCTGTTTCTTCACTGGCAGCAACAACACCGGCAAGCCCGCTTTCCTCTAAGAAACATGAAGGAGCAATTTGCGCTACCCGTTGGCCAGCTACCGAAGAAATTCGTTTGACCTGCATTTTTGTGCGCTCGGCGGTTTCAACATCAGAAGTACGACTGAGCGTAACTACCACATACTCACGCCCTTTTGTGAGAGCAGAATACAAACGCACGCGCTCAGTTTCAAGCAGCTTATCGCGATCTTCCTTAAGCTCAATGGGGTCAACTGCTCGCCTGTCCGGCATAAGCCCATCAACCATCCCGCATAGCACCAAAAGACCAGCTTGCACACCGCATAAGTTCTCATATAAAACAACGCGTAGCGCATCGTTTGTGGCGCTAAACCACGGTGCTACAAAGTACAAACGAACAAGCGCGAGCAGCTCAGATGCAGTTTCATTACCAGAAGCAAGCCGAAGCACATCTGAAAACTCCGGACGCGCTGCAAGACCAGTTTTGTGCGCAAGCTCTTCTCCAATAAGCCCTGCAGTTTGCTGGATAATATCTTGGCCATACGACCAGGCATTTTTTAAAATAGGCAATTTTGCGGAAACAATAGGGTCGACATCAGAATCAGCCTCTGCGACAACACGTAGCTGATCAAGCATGCTGATTCCAGTAGCTTTCGCGCGACGGCGCAGGCGATCCCAAAGATCACTATTTGTCAATGCGTCATCAAAGCCTACAACGATGCGCCAAGCCATAAGGTCTTTTCCATCGGCAGCAAGCATCAAGTGAGCATATGCGCTCATTGCGTCGTGATATCCAGCCCCGCGAGGGTCACCACCAATGCGTGGATCGAGGCCTCCCGTGCAAACTGGCAGCGACTGGCGGCGAAGCGCCGCAGAAACGACTTTACCCCAACGCTTCGTCGGCACCGCAATAATCACATCGCTCATGTCAGCCGAAGCATTCGCATCAAGATAACTCTGAACAAGGCTTTTTATGCCTGTAAGCTCATCTTCAGGAGACTCCCAACTAACAACAGCGGCATTTGCTTCAGCATCAGCGCAAGTACTTGCAGGATTACGCTTAAGCAACTGTTCTGCCGCTTGTACGGTCACACGAGGGGCATACGCGCCGTCAAGCGTAAACACTGCAACACCTTTACGAGTGCGTTCAAATCGAGAAAAACCCTGCTGGCAAGGATAGTCTGTGTTTACCTTCGTAGTCTGATCAACACAGCCCGCGACAATAAACTGCTTGCTCACACAGCGACTTACTACACGCTGTTCAGCAAGTGAGTAATTCTGAAAATCGTCAGCAAGCACGAAATCATAATGCTTACAAAGGCTTGCTCCTGCTTCGCTATCAAGCAATTTGGCACATAGGTATGGTGCCTCATGACGCAACATTGCGTCATATTCGACAAGCAATTCCCTGGCAAGGCCTAACACGGTAGTTTCCTCGCCCTGAATAAGCCATTCCTCTTCAGTTAAATAATTACTCCACTGAGCAAAGAAAAACATGAGCATATTGGCCAAGCGCTGGTTGCGCTGGCCAAGTGTTTTTAGGTCCTCAATAAAGAAGAGATATTCAACATCAGACAAAATACGTGCATGACGGCCAGTAAATGAAACACCCTCCTTGGTATTGAGCAAGTCACAGCAAATATCAATCGGCCGCGCGACCCTAACCTTATGAGCGGCTAAAGCCAGGTCAGGCCTAACTGCCGCCTCAAGACGATTGATAAAGCACTCTCGTGCAAAGTTTGAAGCAACCGTTACCAGAATTGAAGATGGGTCGGTTCCATCTGCAAGAAGCGCCGCAGTTCGCTGAACGAGCGCTTCGGTTTTTCCTGTTCGAGCACCGCCTTCAACTTTGGCCAAATTTCCACTATACGAGGCTAGCGAACCTTGCATATCGCACACTCCTTACCCGCTACACATACCAATCGAATCACGCATTTTTTTAATCACGTGAAGCGAGAGAGAATTCCTTAGTCGTTCCGTCTGCATACACAGCTTCACCAACGGAGTAATCAATATCGAAATCAACATCGGGAACGCCATAATTAGCCTCCCATTCCTCTTCGGTCATGGGCGCTACCTCAAGAGGGCTCACCTTCTGAGCATCGGCTGCTAACTCTTCAGCAGCTGAAACTTCGACAAGTTCAGGCTCTTCTACAAAGTCAACTTCGGCTGCCCGAGCTTCAGCCTCGGCCCGCGCAGCGGCCTCTTCTTCTGCCAAGCGCTGCGCTTCTGCGGCTTCAGCTTCGGCTTTTCTCTGAGCTGCTAATTGCGCCTGGGCAGCTAAAGAAGCTTTTGAAGGCATACGTACACGCACTGGTTCGCCTAGTTCACCTGCATTCAGTAAAGCACGTACCGATGTGGCAACTTTCGCACATTCATCCGGAAGCGCGCTATTTGAATCAAGCGTGAATTCAAGCGTAAATGCACCCTGCTCAAGTTCGAACTCGATATAACTGACACGAAGTTCTGGCTCACCCTGGCGACGCTGTGTGCGATTAAACGCAATATTGTTTTCGCCAATTTTGCGCATAGTGGAAAGCAAATGATGTTCCATACGGTCATTCCAATTTTCGTCAGATTCATCATCTGAGCTATACAAGTAATGCCGAGTGCCAAACTTCACCATCACGTGCATGAAGTTAACGGCATCGCTCGGCAAGTTTTCAGCGGGTGTACCTTCAGCGGGTGTACCTTCAGCGGAGGCACCTTCGATTGCCGCACCTTCTCCCGCCGAGGTAACGCCAGACGCTTCTGCACGTACCTCTAGAGCTTGATGCGTGCGCACCAATACCTGACCGATATGTGTCCAAGATCGCATGATTGCAAGCTTCATGTCTTGCGTAAATTCTCGCTCGTCTATATCAAAGATGATCAAATTCGACGGATACGGTTTCATAGCCATGAGTTTCACCTGTTCCTTCCAACTCGCTTTGCCCCTAAAAGCAGCCCTGCAGCTTCAAAAAGACCAAACAAAGCTTTTGACATGGGGTTTTATTTCGTCTACCACCACGATAGAACAAGGTATAAGGGGTAATCTACCCCTTTTTGGATGATATAAGCCAGGCAAGGTTCGCCCACTTTTGACTACTTTATGCCCCACAAGCGCACCGACAATAAAACCGTTCAATAGGCGCGTATGCCGTCGTTTAGGTCTTGTGAGGGGACTGGCTTATAAGCGACCAAACGACAGAACAAGGTAGACGCGACTCATTGAAATCCTTGGCAGAGAGAGGGCCTTGGAAGTCGAGTAAACCAAGGAGAGATAGGAAGGATGGAATGGAGAAGATCACGCTAACACGTCGCAGCTTCGTTAAGGCTTCTGCTGTTGCCGCTGCAGCTGTGAGTGTGCCATTTGCTGCTAAGCCCCATGAGGCATTAGCTGCTGGCACCGACGATTCATCGTCAAATAATGTGAAACATATCCGTTCATGCTGCCGCGCTTGCGGTAAAAACGAATGCGGCGTCTGGGTTACCGTCCAAGACGGTATTGTGACGCGCGTAGAGGGCGACGAGCAGTGCGCACATAGCCGCGGACATTGCTGCTCGAAGTCGCAGTCCTCGATGCTCGCACTGTATCACCCCGACCGTCTGCGCTATTGCCAGAAGCGCACCAACCCTAAGGGCGACGAGGACCCGGGTTGGCAGCGTGTCAGCTTGGCAGAAGCGTTTGACGAAGCCGGTGAGAAATTCAACGAGATCGTCGCTAAGTATGGCGGCGAATCGGTGTTCTCAGCAGGTGGCACGTCGCGCATTTACTGCATGGCACCTTACGCATCATTTAAGAACCTGTTCGGTACGCCGAACTCCATCACCGCACAGCAGATCTGCAAAGGCCCGCGTCACTTCGCAACCATCATGACCGACGAGAATGCGGCATCATGGATGGAAGTTGAGCAGCAGCCCATTGTATATATGCAGTGGGGCACTGCAGTTGAGTATTCAAATTATGACTCATCTTGCCGTGGCGTCGTTGACATTGCTCAGCGCGCTTGGAAGCACATTCTGATTGACCCGCGCATGACGCCACTTGGAAAAGAAGCTGATATATGGCTTCCGATTCGAGTCGGTACCGACATGGCACTTCTGTGCGGCATGATTCGTTGGGTTATCGATAATCAAGCTTACGATGATCTGTTCGTTCGTCGTTGGACTAATGCCCCGTTCCTGTGGAATGGCGAAGAAGACGGCCGTACGAAGAAGGGTTGGCTGTGGGAATCCACTGGCGGTATCGACCTAGAAAGCCGTCTGATTACCGAAGCTGACTGCGATCCTGATTGGATTAATCAGTATTGGACTTATGAAGGCCGCTATCAGCGCTTTATTGTGTGGGACGAAAACAATAACAAGCCCACCTATTGGGACGCAGAACAGTGCGTTTGGGAAGGCGAACGTCATCGCATCCCGACAACTGGCACCTGGATTGAGCATCCCTATAAGCCGGTTATTGCTGATGCATGGCTTCCCGACCCCTCCCAGTTTGCCGACCCGGCAGATGCCGAATATGACGCATACTGGCATGATGGCAATGAAAAGGGCGCAAAGTCCAACCCTAAGGGTCTGCCGAAGAGCCCCGCACTCACGCCTGGTGGCGTAGAGATTAAGCTTGCAAATGGCAAGACCATCAAAGCCAAGACTGCTTGGGAGTCGTTCATTGACAGCCTCGAGGAAAACACTCTTGAGTACACCGCCGAGGTTACCGAAGTTCCCGCCGAGAAGATCGAGGAAGCCATTAAGGCTTACACCACTCGTATGAACCCGGTTCACGGCAACGGCGGCATCCACTATCAGCTGGCAATCGACCACAACGGCCATGGCGTACAGAATTCTCGCGCACTGCAGATTCTGTCTACCATCACCGGCAACGGCGACGGTCCGGCTGGCAACCGCGGCGCTACCAAGCACGAGCTTTCCACGCAGCCTGGCTGGGACAACTTTATGCTCAATATGCCCCAAAACCCCAAGACTTGGGGCTTGGACGATTCTGTTGTGGGCCCGCTTGCTTTGGGCAACACGCCGCGTAACCTTACTATCGAACAGCAGATTCCGCTGATTCAGGACTGGGTTAAGCAACTTGTTGATTCCGGCTCTCCGCTTGCAGAGCGCTATGGCAACCATGTGCCCACCGACGAAGAGGCATACTGGATTGCAGACCGCAAGGGCGGCAACTATCAGCCGAACACGCAGTGGCCGGCAGACAAGACGGTTGTCGAGCGCAATATGAAACTTATTGGCTCCGACCGCTTCCCGCTCACGCGCTACTGGTCTAACTGGGCTGACGCAACAGCTATATACGACGCCTGCCGCAACATCAACTCGATGTATCAGATGCACGGCGAAGTATGCATGTCCGGCGACTTCATGCACTCCTCTAACCTTATTGAGGCATGGGAAGCGCTTAAGTCCTTGGACTTCATGCTTGACTTCAACCTATGGAGCTGCCCGAACAACGGTAACGCCGACATCATCATCCCGTGTACACACTGGCTTGAAACCAACACCCCGCGTGCTTCTCAGGGCGCAGGTGGCGTGTTTGGTCTGGCTCAGCGTTGCGTCTACCCCATTGGCGACCAAACCGCCGACTTCATTTCCGCCTTGTGTCTGTACAAGGCAATGGGCGTTGAATTCAACAATACTGTTGAAGGCTGCGATGCATGGTTCAACCTTGACTACAACGACTTCGTCCAGATGGGCGGCAAGGTTGACTACGACCAGCAAGAGGTTAACTATCTGACCGCTAACGTATCGTACTGGGCAATGCCTGAGTTCCCCGACGGCATCGACTTCGAGACGTACCGCGATAAGTTCCAGAAAGAGGGCTGGTTCGACACCCGCACCTACTATCCGGAGCGCTGGGGTACCTACCGTCGTGCAGAGATGGGCTATCGTCGTCATTCCAAGAACCGCGAGCTGCGCCCGCTGTTCGACGAAAAGCCAGGATTCTCAACGCCGACTGGCAAGACCGAGATTTGGTCGACCATCTGCGAAAGCTACAACGGCGACGATTCCTCGAACTTCTACGATATCTGCATGCCTGATCGTGCAGCCTGGGATAAGCACATCCCCGATATTGAGAAATTCCCGCACTGGTTTGAGCCGAAGAACTCTCGCATTTCCAACCCCGAGCTCTACGACGCATCCAAGGTTGATCAGATTAAGAACAACTCTGACGATTACCTTAATAAGAGCTTCGCTGGCTACAAGGAATGTGACCTTACCGCTTCTGGCGAAGACAACCTGATTGAACGCTACAAGGAAGAGCTCAAGAAGCATCCGGACAATGTGTTCTGGGGTACGACTGGTTCACGTCAGCCGGTGTACTTCCACTCCGAGCACAGGCAGTTGCCGTGGTGCCGCGAACTGTGGCCGGCTCCTCGCCTGGAAATGAACCCTGAAGATGCTGCAAAACTTGGCTTCGAGCAAGGTGAATGGGTATGGGTGCGTTCACCTTGGGGTGCTGTACGCGAGGTTATCGACCTGTACTACGGCATTGCCAACGGCACCGTCAACGCCAACCACGGCTGGTGGTACCCAGAGTTCGACAGCGCTTCTCACGGCTTCGATCAGGTCAACATTAACTGCATCGTTGACAAGTACGCACAGGACCCGATGGGTGGCGCTGCGCAGATGCGTGGTATCCCAATGCTGATTTATAAGGCAACTGAGGAAAACACCCCGAACGGCACCATTGTTCCGTCCATCAAGATGGCCGATGGCACTGTCGTTAAGGCCATCACCGACGCAAGCGACGAACGCTTGAAGGAATGGCTGGCAAACGATCCGCGTATCAACAACGCTACCACCGAGCTCACGTTTGCAAGCTCTACTGCTAAGGGTCTCAATTCCCTAAGCGTCATCAAGGACTAGAAAGGAGGTTTTCACTATGGCTAATTATGCGATTATCACCGACTTAAACCGCTGCGTTGGTTGTCTGGCCTGCACCGTTGCGTGCAAAGCAATCAACGGTGTGCCGGTCGGCAACTTCTGGATCAAAACGCTTCGCGTTGGTCCGCATCCAACTGTCGGCGGATCAGGACACTTCCCTGATGTGGAAATGTACTTCCTGCCGGTGCAATGCCAGCACTGCGAAAACCCCAACTGCGTCAAGGTTTGCCCCACTGGCGCGTCCTACGTTGCTGCTGACGGCACCATCCAAATTGACAAGGAAAAGTGCATTGGTTGTCAGTTCTGCGCTATGAGCTGCCCCTACGGCGTTCGCTACCTCAATGAGGAAGAGAAAGTTGTTGAAAAGTGCACCTTGTGCGAACAGCGCATTACCCAAGGCCTCCTGCCGCAGTGCGTCACACAGTGTGCCGCTCGTGCACGCTTCTTTGGCGACCTGGACAAGGGCGTCGATAACTTCGAAGGTCCTGCAGCGCCATCTGACCCGAACAAGGTTGAATATGACGACATGTTAGCAACCCGCGTGAAACTGAAGGATTACGTGGAGGCCTACAAGCCCACCGATATTCACCATCTTGTAAACCCGGGCAACGACCCCAAGGTTATGTATCTGCTTCGCGAGCCTAGGAAATGGAGGGAGTAAAAAATGGAACTGCAATGGCCTTTGATTCTATTTACCTTCTTCCTGTGCTTAGCAGGAGGAGCAGCTATTATCCAGGGCGTGCTCACGCTGATGGGTAAGGGCAAAGATCTGCAGAAGATCATGCTGATTGTCGCTGCCGCATCAACTGTTATTGGCGGTATCGCAGTATTCTTCCACCTGCAGCACTGGGAGCGTATTTTCAACGCCTTCAGCGCACTTCTGGTGGGCAATGGTATGGCCATATCGGGCATTACCTTTGAGCTGTGGGGATGCGTCATCATCCTTTTGGCAGTGCTGCTGTACTTCCTATTCATGAATCGTTCCGAAGAGGGCGTGGCACCAAAATGGTGCGCGGTGCTGCTAGTTATTGCTGGCGTAGCTCTGCCGACCCTTACCGGCACGTCATACCTGATGAACTCTATTCCTTCGTGGAATACTCCCCTGCTGCCGGTCTACTACTTGCTGAACGCCGTATTGTTTGGCGGACTTATCGCACTAGTTGCCGCAGCTAAGGTAGGAGACACCGAGGTAAGCGGCCTTAGCGCTAACATCAGCATGGGTTCAGCTGTAGCGCTGCTGGTTGTCCTCCTGGCTTACGCTGGCATCATTACTTCGTTTGGTCAGTTCGGCGATATCCAGTACTACTTCGATCCGGTACACCCCGATACTGCTATGGCCAACTCAGCTGGTGTGAATGCCTCGATTATGGCTGGCTCACTTGCACCGATGTACTGGGGTCTTGCGATTGCTGTTGGCTTGGTAATCCCTGCGGTTCTGGCCTTCATGGCTCGTAAAGCAGAAGGTTCTAAGACACTGACACTTGGTGCTTGTGCACTGGTGTGCGCAATTGTTGGCAGCTTCGCATGGCGCGCAATTCTCTACATTGTTGCCATCTCAATATTCGCCATGTACTAAGGGCGAGAAATGCACTACCTGTGGCTGTGACTTGCTGTTTCAACTACAGGAGAGCATAACCCTCCATGCGGGTATCGCGTCGGGCGACGAAGAAGAGGGCGCCTGCCCGGCGCGTGCCTAGAAAACAGAAGAGCTTCCCGGCTGGGAAGCTCTTTTTTGTCCCTTGAACCCTGTTTTATGGAAGAGGAAATTTTCTGTCGCATATGGGGCAGCAGGGGAAGCCCGCTGCCCCAAAGCATCACTTTTTTATGCGCACTCGTAGGCCACTTTGCCATTGCAGATGGTGAATTTCACCTTGCCGTGAAGTTCTTCGCCAACAAATGGCGAATTAGAAGCCTTCGACGCAAAGTCAGGACCAACCGTCCAGGTTTCTGCTTCGTCGAAAATCACCAGGTCAGCGGGGGCTCCTTCAGCAATATAGCCCGCATCCAGCTTGTACAGCTTTGCCGGCGCTAAGCTCATCTTCTCCATAAGCTGCATCACGGTTAGGTGACCTTTACGTACCAAGTTCGTGATGCCAAGCGCAAGTGCCGTCTCAAGTCCAATGATGCCGCTTGGCGCCTGCGTAAACGGTTTCGCCTTTTCATCTGCCGTATGTGGCGCATGATCTGTTGCGATCATATCGATGGTGCCATCTTTCAACCCTTCGATAATGGCATAGCGATCGGCGGTTGTGCGCAACGGCGGATTCATTTTCGCCATGGTTCCCTTTTCAAGAACCGCCTGCTCAGTCAGTGAAAAATGGTGCGGCGTTGCCTCGGCAGTCACCTTAGCTCCCAGCGTTTTTGCCAAGCGCACCAGCGCCACGGAGTTAGCCGAGCTGATGTGCTGAATGTTCACGCGGGCACCAGTGGCTAGCGCCATCATGCAGTCGCGCGCCACCATCACATCCTCGGCAAGCGCCGTAGCCCCGCCAAGGCCCAGCTTCGCCGAAACTTCACCAGCGTTCACGCCCGGATTTTCGATAAACGCCTTGTCTTCCTCGTGAAATGACAGCGGCAAATCAAGCGCTGCAGCACGCTCCATAGACTCTTTAACCAGGGCTTCATCCATCAATGGAATGCCGTCGTCAGTAAAGCCAACAGCACCTGCCGCAGCAAGCGCCTCCATGTCGACCAGCTCGACACCAGCCAAACCCTTCGTGATAGTCGCACAGGTAAGCACGTTAATAGGGCACGCAGCCCCCGTCTCAATCACATAACGCAGCGTTTCCAAATTATCAATTGCAGGTGAGGTGTTCGCCATGCATATAACGGTGGTAAAACCGCCAGCCGCAGCCGATGCAGCGCCGGACGCAATGTCTTCCTTCTGCGTGAAGCCAGGGTCGCGGAAATGCACATGCACATCAATAAGGCCAGGCGCCACAACGTAGCCCTTCGCCTCAATAATGCGCTCGTAGTCCTCGGAGCGCTGGTACTTACCAATCTTGGTAATTTTTCCGCCCTCAATCACCAGGTCAAGCACGTCATCAATCCCACGCGCAGGGTCAATCACGCGGCCATCTTTCACCAGAATCACAGCGCTTCCTCCTTCAGGTGTGCATACATCACCATCGCGCCGTCCAAAATGGACTCGATGGTCGTAAATTCCTTCTTATTATGACTGATTCCCTTCACGCACGGGATAAACACCATGGCCGTGTCGCACAGATGCGCAAACGACATTGCATCGTGCCCTGCGCCACTGATCATCGATCGGTGCGGAATATGCAGCTCTTTCGCCGCGGCTAGAAGCTTTTGCTGCAGGTCAGAAGACATTTCGATAGGCGGAATGTCGGAAGTTTTCTCGCGGAAGTACGTTAAGTGGCGCTTTTCGCAAATACGCGTACAAGCAGCCTTTAAGCGCGCCTCCATGCGATCAAGGCTTGCCACATCAATGCCACGCATATCAACGCCGAGGTCCACTTCACCAGGGATAACGTTTAAGGCATTGGGGTGGTTTGCCACTACGCCGACGGTTGCAACCGACTGATACATGGCCTCCGACTTGCCAATTTCTTCAATCTCCATGATGATTTCGGCCGCAGCCACCAGCGCATCTGAACGCATACCCATAGGCGTTGCGCCCGAATGCTCGGCGTTGCCATGAATGTGCACCATGAAACGGCGTGGGCCGGCAATGGTTGACACAATGCCTACTGCGTCTCCGTATTCTTCAAGCACTTTACCCTGTTCAATGTGAAGTTCTAGGTATTCACGAAGACCTTGAATGCGCGCCGGATGCAAATTTAGGCCGCGACGCTCAAACACCTCGCGCAGCGTTTCGCCATCCTGATTGATGGCCTCGCCAATATCGTGTTTGTAAATTTCCTTGCTAATAAGACCTGAGCCTATGGTTGCGCGACCGAAGTTGCTGGATTCCTCGCAGCGCATCGCACCGACACGAATGGGCAGGTCAAGGCCGTCGCGTTCGGCCCAGTTCAGAATCATAAGACCCGAAAGCACACCCGCAACACCGTCGTAGCGACCGCCTTCGATCACCGAATCAAGATGCGAGCCGATAAGATAGTAGGGTTCGGATTTATCGTCAGTGGCGCGATAGAGGTAAGTGTTGCCAACCTCATCAGCATAGTTGGCAAAACCACGCTCGGCACCTAGCTCGCAAAACGCTGCGTGCATTTCGTCTTCCACCTCGGTGTAACCTAAGCGCGTTACGCCACCACTTTCGCAAGCGCCGATGCCATAGAAGCGGTCGAACAGGTACTCAGCGTATTCGATATCCTCAATGGAATGCTGCATGGGCACTTCCCTTCTCTCAGACAATTGAGGAAAGCAATATTCTATGCCTAAATACCAATGTTGTAATTGGAAATTAGCGGGAAAAGGTTAAGGAAGGCGCAGTACGACTGCGACAAGAGGGCGACGAAGGCGGCGAATCGACCTTATTGCAGCGATTCGCGCCGTGCGCTATAAAACCAAATACCTGTTTTATTTACTCGGCAGATTGCCCCTCGTCAGCAAGTGATTCCTTTGCAAGTGATTCCTGCGCAGCCTTCGCAGCCACGCCAGCAGCACCTACCGCCACCGCAGCGGCCGCTACCGTTGCCGCAGACATACTATCACCCGTGGAAGGCGCGGTCTTGCCACTGCCTGAGCCGGCACCGGAACGGTTGCCTGAGCCGCTGCCAGAACCGCTGTCCTTCTTGTCGTCGGAGCCGCTGTCCTTCTTGTCGTCGGAGCCGCTGTCCTTCTTGTCGTCGTCCTTCTTGTCGTCCTTTTTGTCGCCCTTTTTGTCGCCAGAATCGTCGTCCTTCTTGTCGCCAGAATCGTCGTCCTTCTTAGCGCCATCGACTTCGTAGACAGCGGGCAGCGCTGAAAAGCCACTGGACAAGCCAGAGGTTTCCTGCACAGTAAAGGCAAGCGGACGGCGGCGCGGGTCGACAATCTGCTGCACATTGGCGCCAAACAACGACTCGGAGAACTCATCGGCATCAAGCCACGACAGATGGTCAGCACCAGCGCGCAACGTCGAAGCGCTGCTAGCGCCACCCGCCCCGCTCTCATCAGCAAGCGACACTTTCGCGGCGTTCACCTGCGAAAATACGGTTTCCACAGAGTCATTGCTCGCGTACGGATTCGACCTGGGGTTACTCAACTGCACGTGGAACTCGGTCGCGCCCTCGTAGTTATCGGGCATCGTGAAGGTGAACAGATACGAGCGAGTAAAGCCTGGCCACAGAATGCCCGACTGATCGCGAATATCTTCGACAAACTCCGTCTTTGGCGAACCGTCTTCGTTTTTAGCAAGAGTGCCGTCGGCTTCGCGCACCGAATGGTAGTTCTCAGCCGTCGGACGCAAGTAATCGCGCAAATCGGAATACGCCTGCTCAAAGACCACTTCGCCATCGTCGTCGGTCACGGTGACGGTGAAGCCGGTAATAAGCGCATTGCCAACATTCGAAACATTCAAAACAAACGGCACGATATCGCCCGGCGCAGCGTACGGCGTCTCGGGCTGAGCGCTCTCGCACTGCACGGCCAGCACGTCGGGCACCGTCACCTGATACACATCGCACTTAGCGGCATCGACATCGGTAACGTCGGTCATCACGAAGTCGCGTCGACCATCGCCGCAGGTGAGCACAGTCATGTTATAAGGCGGGAACGCAAGACGCGCGATAGGATAGAACTCATGGAATGCGCCAAGCGATTCAATCCAACGCGACTCGAACAGCTGGTACACCGGTTCAGCGACGGTGTTGGTATACGAAGACCCACCAAAGTTCGCGCCCGTCTTCGAGTTGTAATGCGTCGAACTGAGCACCTCGGCTCCTTTATTGATGAGCTCAAGCGTGTCTTCGTCAACGGCACTCGGTGCACCATCGTTGATATGAATGGTGTACATGCGCTTACCATCAGCCGTAACAACACAATGCGAATCGGTGGAGTAACCGTCCACCTCGCTGGCGGAAAGCTTGCCCGTGCCAGCGTCGTATTGCACCACATGGTTTTTCTTCTCGGTCATATACGGGCTGCGCTCGAAGTACACATACGCAGTGTCAACTTCGGTACCACTCGGAACTTGGTCGTAGCTCGTGAACTCATGCTTGCGACGCGAAAATGCCGTGGCCTCGGGCAGCAGCAATTGGCCGTCAGCTATAGCACCATCGGCGTTAAAGCGTACCGATTCGACAAAGCTTGCGGCAGCACCATCAACCGATCCGGTCCAAGCAATTAGGCTATGGAAGCGATTGTCAAAGGCGTCGGTATCGCCCTTCGCCTCGGCTTCACCTTTCGCCTGGTCAAACTTATTGTCGCGGTGATTGGTTACATCGAACGTACCATTAATGATGTCGCTCTCAGTTCCTGCAAAGCCAGACACCCGAGACAGGTTCAGCGGCACCTCAAACAGGAACCTTTGGGTCAGCAGGCTAAACGCATACGCATAAACGCCGCTGTTCGCAACATTATTCGGATCACTCTTAAAGCAGTAGAAGCAAATGTTGAAGTTCTCGACACCATATCGGGGAATTCGCGTCTGCAGCAGCGTACGCGGGTGGTAGCTGGCAATGCCGCTTTCCTTCAGGTCGGAATACAACGACTTCGACGCCACACACTTGCCAGCCGAAACGTTCCAGTCAACCAGGGTGACAAACTGGTTAGCAATGGCGTCATCGTAGGGCATTTCCTTGTCGCCATCGACAGCCAAGCTGGTGATGGCCGCGATTACGTGCAGGTGAGGCATGGCATCGGGAGACGCGTCCATCATTACCTCGAAGTCATAATCGACATCGTGGCGGTTGATGGGCAAGACGCCGTCAACGTTAAAATCGATGACCTGCTCGTCGTCGAAAGCATGCTTGGTGGCGTCCCAGCGGCGAATACACACGCGGCTACGAGCGTAGGTCACATTGCCGTCCACAACGGTGGAAGTGACCAAACGCGCCGTGATGGTGTTGGCCTCGGGGTCGGCGCCGTACAGGGTGCTGCATGCCACGGTGCGCAAACGCGCGTTGCTGTAAACGTCCTTATAGAGAATCTCTTGGCCTGAAGGCACCAGGCCAAGGCGCGGATTATAGGTTTTCACCTGGGAGAAGTCGGCTTGTGTGCCCGTCTTAGCAAGGTCGCTCGTGCCCGTAAATCCAGACATGAGCAGCCCTGTGCTGCTATCCAAGCCAGCATAAGGGCTCGCGAAACCCTGAGCAGCTGCGGGGCCTGGGGATACAAGCCCTCCGCCGGACCCTTCAGGGGAAACGCGAAGCTTCCTGCGCTTGTAGGTTGCCGGGGAACCAGATAAGAAGCCATCGGTTGAGCCCTCTTCAGTTGAGCCAGAAACTTCCCCGTCGGCGGCAGCGGCACCAGCAGCGCCAGTAGTAGCAGCGGC
>CAVEUW010000005.1:43376-55660 GCA_963619015.1 Senegalimassilia sp.
AGCAGCGGCGGCAACTTCCCCGTTAGCAGCGGCACCTTCGGCAGCGGCGGCGCCTTCCCCGTTAGCAGAAGCGCTTTCGTCAATAGTGCCTTCAAATTCCGCAGCGTAGGTCATGTCTTTCTGCGTAAACATCTTCGCATCAGATAAGTCCAGGTCATACGGGCTGCCGGCGACAAATGAAGCGCCATCAGCTGCAAGCGATTTGGGCGGGTTCCACGTATCAAGGTTAAAGATTTCCCAACCGTCTTCAAAAATCGGAATGGTGTGCGAATAGATGCACGATTGGATGACAAATTCCAAATTGCCGGTACCTATCAGCTGTCCACGGTAGAAATGCTCGGATGAACTGCGGTCAAAGGTACTCTTGTCAACGATTCTCAGATAACCCCTAACGCCGACGCCGAAGATACCGCGGACGCCTGCGGCAACCGTCAGCCCGCCTTCGACCGTCACAAGGAATATGATCTGAGGCATGAAGCTACCGTCGTAATGGTGGCCCCACTGAACGTTTTCGAGCCAGTTCTTATACGCAATGCCAAGAGCTATTTTGAACTGGAAAAACACCTTAAAATCGATATTCATGTACAGCGGAATACACACAAGCGAGAACTGGCAACCAGAACTCACATTCAAAGAGAAGTTCGCGGCAACAGCAAAATCGGCGGTGCTTGTAGTCTCGTACACCGGCGTGGTTGAAACTATAGAAGCGGAGCCGTAAAGCATAGCGGTCACATCGAAGGCACCTGAAACCGTAGTGGTAAGGGGCGACTTTCCGCAGAAAAGGTTTTTCTTATCTAGGCCAGAATATGCCTGCTCGACGCCCTTCCAGCTATCACAAACGGCGTTCTTCCACGCGGTGAAGCCTTCTTTCCCTGCCTTGCCATTGAACCGTTTGAACTGCTCTCCGGGCTTTAGCTTATCCTCGCCGTTTTTCTCTTTAAGAACGGTGTACGAGAAGATGGTTATCGATGCGCCGAAGTTTCCGTTGACGTCGCTCCAGAAGTCGACCGGGATGCCCGGGATACCAAAAAGGAACGATTCCTTTTGGCCGAACAACCAGTCGAACTGCCAGGCAGGACGCGGGTCGCGCTGGCCGTCCGGGTCGTAAGCGATTGAGAGCGCCTGGCTGTCTTGACCACCCTGCAACAGGACGATTGCCTGCTTGAATTCAAGCGGCAGCGTTGCTGATATTGCAGAACCACTTCCCACTTGGAACTTGACTTTCACCTTTTGACCAGGGGTAATGTTCTTCAAGTAGTTATCAGTAAATATTGCGTTAGCGAGTTTAGGGTTGCTGGCAGCACGCGTTGCAGCCTTTTTGCCGGCTGATTTACCGTCAATCAGCAGTTCGACGTTCACGCTAGCCGATGTATCCGGCGCACATACCTGCACGTCAAAGGTGTGATCGATGTCGCTGTAATCCCCTACATACGCAGGTTCATCGCTGTGCAGGACGTCAATCTCGTCAAGTGTGACATAACGCAGATACGGCGAGCCATCGTCGGTTTCAATGGGAATTTCTATAACGTTCGGGCGCGATCCATCTTCGTTGGCCGTCACGCCCGAAATGATAAACTCGTTCGGGAAGTAAATTTCGTGGCAGCCTTCTTTTTGAGCCAGCACCTCGCCGTAGAACGAGTAGCGCGGCGCGTCATCTTCGTCGCATTCGAAAGAAAGCGGACGAACGTTAACCACTGCAAAGCCGTCGTTGCCGGTGGTGACGTTTAGCTGCTTGTGGTTGAAACTCGAGGTGATAGTGACATTCACGCCACCGACACCGACCCTGCCCGATGCAGTTTGGCGCATAGCCATGACGGGTACCTCGTAGCGACTGAGCACATAAACGGTGAAATGCGTGCTTCCGTCCTCGTCGGCGTATGCGTTCACGACGGTGCCGTCGGAAAAAGTGACCGAGCCTAAGAAGGTAAGCACACCGACAACTGCCGTAATGCTTACAAACGACCTGCGGGAAAGCTGCGGATTAGCCATAAGCGCTCCCTGTATGCTTTCGAAATCGAGCTCCATAACGAATCCCTTTCCCGCGAAAAACTGCAGATAGAAAAAGTATACCATCAGAAATAAACCCCGCCTGACACGATACCTGACGGGGTTTATAAACTATCTACTTGTTTTTCGTACTGGCTGCGTGGCGTTTTGGTTCAGCGACAGCCGCCGCTGCGGCCGCTATAGCCGCTGCACCCACCAGCGCGACCGCCCGCGCATCCCTACAAGTCAAACAGCAGCCGCCCGCGCATCCCTACAAGTCAAACAGCGTCTTCATATCGGCTTCCTTCATAGGAGCACCCGACGAGGGAAGCTTTTCGGCGCGGAATTTCGCAGGTGAAGCGTCGCTACCAATAAACTCTTCAGCACTGCCCACCATCGTGACAATGCGGCCAGCCTTAGTGGTAAACGCCACAACGCCCTGCGTGCTGGTAGAGGTCTTCGTCTTCAAAAGCGCAGTGTTGAAGTTCATCATGCGCTGATCGCTTGAAACAAGCGCCACGTCGCGGTCTTCTTTCAGCACGTAGGCCTGCAGCAGCTTGCTCCCGCCATAGATGGCGTTCTTCAAACGCTTGCGGTTCGTCTTGGTTGCATAACCAGAAAGCGCAACGCGCGCAACACGGCCGTTTTCGAAGATAAACAGCACGTCAGCCTTGTAGTCTTCAGGGTCAAGCACCCAAATGACGTTTTCGTCTGGCTCCATTTCCAAGTCGGTCGGCAAGAACGAACCAAGCTGTGCCGACTTCGTGTCCTCAAACTGCGCGACCTTCGCCTTGTACACCTGCGACTTGTCGGTAAATACCAGCAAATCGTGGGTGTTTTGCGACGGGAACTCAATGAACAGCTCGTCGCCATCTTTGTATTTCAGCGACGTCGCCTTGCGCAGCACGCGATCGGTCATCTTCTTCAAGTAGCCCTCGCGCGAAAGCATCATGGTGACGGCGTACTCTTCTACCTGGGGTTCTAGGTCAATTTCCACCACGTCAGAAGGCTCAACCAAGCCGGTTTTGCGCGGCGTGACATACTTCTTGTTCACAGCCGCAAGCTCGTCACGAATAACCTTCTTGATACGCTTTTCGCTACCAAGCGTCTTGTTCAAGTCTTCAATGTCAGCCGTAAGCTGAGCGATGTCAGCCGTGCGCTTTAGGATGTACTCCTCGTTGATGTTGCGCAGCTTCAGCTCTGCCACAAATTCGGCCTGCACCTGGTCAATCTTGAAGCCCTTCATCAAATTCGGCACAACGTCGGCCTCAAGTTTGGTGTTGCGAATAATCGCAATGGCCTTATCGATGTCAAGCAAAATGGCTTCCAAGCCGTGCAACAGGTGCAAGCGGTCGGTCTTTTTGCCCAGATCGTAAGTGATACGGCGACGGGTCGATTCCACGCGCCAAGCCACCCATTCGCCCAAAATCTCACGCACACCCATCACGCGCGGGTAGCCATCAACCAGCACGTTAAAGTTGCAGCTGAATGAATCTTGCAGCGTGGTCAACTTGAACAGCTTCGCCATCAGTTTTTCTGGGTCGGTGCCACGCTTCACGTCAATAGCAATGCGTAAACCCGAAAGGTCAGTTTCGTCACGAATGTCGGCAATCTCGCGCACCTTACCTTCTTTCGAAAGCTTCACAATGCGCTCAATAATGATGTCGGTTTTGGTAGTGTAGGGAATCTCATACACTTCGATGATGCGCTCGTCGGGCAAGTAGCGCCAGCGCGAACGAATCTGGAAGCTGCCGGTGCCCGTGCTGATAATCTGCTCCATCTCCTCGCGGCGGTAGATAATTTCGCCACCGGTAGAAAAATCAGGCGCAGGCATGTATTCCAGCAGGTCACACATGGGGTCAGCCAAAAACTCCATGGTAGCCTGGCATACTTCATTTAAATTGAAGCCGCAAATATCGGAAGCCATAGCCACGCCGATACCCTTGTTTGCCGACACCAAAATATTGGGGAAAGTAGTCGGCAAAAGGCGCGGCTCTTTCATGGCGCCGTCGTAGCTATCCATAAAGTCGACCGGGTCTTTGTCGATGTCTTTGAAGATTTCTGCGCAAATAGGCGAAAGCTTCGCCTCGGTATAACGACTAGCCGCATAGGAAAGGTCGCCCGAATAATACTTGCCGAAGTTACCCTTCGATTCAACAAACGGCGTAAGCAACGCCTCGTTGCCAGTGGCCAGACGCACCATGGTTTCGTAAATAGCAGCGTCGCCATGCGGGTTTAGCTTCATCGTTTGGCCAACAATGTTCGCGCTCTTCTGGCGCGCGCCGTTGAGCAGGCCCATCTTGTACATCGTGTACAAAAGCTTGCGGTGCGAAGGCTTGAAGCCGTCAATTTCAGGGAATGCACGCGAGACGTTGGTAGACATGGCATAAGGCATGTAGTTGGTCTCGAGCGTTTGCGTGATAGGCTGCTCTAGTACCTCGGAGTGCAGACCAATCACGTTAGGGTTGACCACGCGCTTCTTCTTCGGTTCTTGCTTTTTCTTCTTTGCCACAGTTTCCCCTTAACTCAGGTCAAGCTGATCGAGATATTCTTTGCCATGTTCGGCGATATGACGCTTGCGGCCCGCCTCGTCGTTGCCCAACAGCAGGTTGAACATCGATTCCATAATGAGCACGTCTTCTGGCTGCACCTTAATCAAGCGGCGTGTTTCGGGGTTCATGGTGGTCAGCCACATCATGTCGGGGTCGTTTTCACCAAGACACCAAGACCCTTTGAGCGGTTGATTGAACACTTCTGGTCGCCAATTTCTTTCAGAATGTTATTCTTCTCAAGCTCGGTGTAGGCGAAGTACGTCTTTTCCTTGCAGTTGATCTCGTACAACGGCGATTCGGCAATGTAGACAAAGCCCTCGTTGATAAGCGTGGGCACCAAGCGGTACAGCATGGTTAAAATCAGCGTGCGAATATGGTAGCCGTCAACGTCGGCGTCGGTGCAAATGATGACCTTCGACCAGTTCAGGTTATCTAAGTCAAACGTGCCGATTGCTTTTAGACGCTTGTCTTTTACTTCCACGCCGCAGCCGAGCACGCGCAGTAAGTCCATGATAATTTCGGACTTGAAAATGCGTGGGTAATCTTCCTTTAAGCAATTCAGAATTTTACCGCGAACAGGCATAACACCCTGGAACTCGGCATCGCGCGACGTGCGGATAGCACCTGCTGCCGAGTCGCCCTCTACGATGTAAATTTCGCGGCGATCGCGGTCTTTCGAGCGGCAGTCAATGAACTTCTGCACGCGGTTTGCCATGTCGGTTTTCTGCTGCAGGTTCGTTTTGATGGACAGACGCGTTTTCTCGGCGTTTTCGCGCGAGCGCTTATTGATAAGCACCTGTTCAACAATTTTGCCCGCGGCATCCTTGTTCTCAATCAGGTAGGTTTCCATGCGCTCCTTGAAAAACGCCGTCATAGCCTGCTGGATAAAGCGGTTATTGATGGCCTTTTTCGTCTGATTCTCATACGAGGTTTGGCTGGAGAAGCAATTGGTCACCAGCACCAAGCAGTCCTGCACGTCCTGCCATTTGATGGACGATTCGTTTTTGTTGTACTTGCCTTGGTTCTTGATGTAGGCATCAACAGCGCTGGTCAGCGCGCTGCGAGCTGCCTTTTCAGGCGAGCCACCATTTTCAAGCCACGATGAATTGTGGTAGTACTCCTGCAGCTGCACCGTGCGAGAAAAGCACAGACAAGCGCTGATTTTCACGTTGTAGTCCTGCAGGTCTTCGCGATCGCGGCCACGGCGGTCGGCCTCGGCGAAGAAGGGCTCGGTCAGATAGTCGACGCCTACCTTTTCAAGCACGTAATCTTGAATACCCTTCGGGTAACAGAATTCCTCTTCGGAAAATTCGCCGTCTTCGCCTTCAAGACGCAAGCGGAAGGTAACGCCGTCGTTAACAACGGCCTGGCGACGCATTGTTTCGCGATACCAATCGTCGGGAATATCAATGGCTGTGAAAACTTCTAAGTCGGGACGCCATTTGATAGTAGTGCCGGTGCGGGTTTCCCCAGTCGGTTCAACCTGCAAAGCCTTCTTCTTCGCGCCAACAACCTTACCCTTCTTGAAGTGCAATTGGTACTTGTTGCCATCGCGCCACACCGTGACATCCATGTATTCGGAAGCGTACTGCGTTGCGCACGAGCCTAAACCGTTGGTGCCAAGCGAATAGTCGTAATCGCCGCCGTCGTTATTGTCGTACTTGCCGCCAGCATACAACTCGCAGAAGACAAGTTCCCAGTTGAAACGCTTTTCGGAAGGGTTCCAGTCAAGGGGACAGCCGCGGCCGTTGTCTTCGACCTGAATTGAGCCGTCAGCAAAGGCTGTAAGCGTAATCAGCTTGCCGAAACCCTGGCGCGCTTCGTCAACTGCATTCGACAGAATTTCGAACGCAGCATGCGCGCAACCGTCTAAGCCATCCGAGCCGAAAATAACGGCTGGACGCAGGCGAACGCGCTCTTCGTCTTTTAGCTGGCGGATGCTGTCGTTGCCGTAGTTGGCACTAGATTTTGCCATGCTCTCTCTTTCGGTATTCAAAGCGATAACTATGATGACCAGCGTTTGCTGCGGGCGACTACAGCCGACTGTGGGAGTCTGCAAGCGACTGCGGGCAGCTGTAGCCGACTGCGAGCGACTACAGCCGACTGCGAGCGCTTCCCCATCGGCACCCGAACGCGCAGCCCAATGGCGCTTCCCCATCGGCACCCGAACGCGCAGCCCAATGGCGCTTCCCAGCTTCCCCACAAGTGCAAGTCCTGTGCCCAACAAGCGTGCCGGTCGAATTCACCAAGTTAGTAATTTACCACAATCAAGCCGTCAAATTCGGCCGTCTAAACGTAAAACAGACACCATAGAATGGGTTTCCCTCAAAACTTCATCACAGCATAATGTATGTGGCTGCCAGAATCTTTCGAACGAATACGCCTGAGCGCTTCAACGCCTGTAGTGCCACACGCAAACTTCCCTATATCATGTGATATAGGGAAGTTCGGAGGAACGCAACCGACCCATGTCGGGCGTGCTACCATGGTTTGAAGCGTTGAACTTTAAGCTAGCTTACAGCGGACGACAACAAAAAGCCTTCGGCGTTAAAAGCCCAGGTTATCGTTCACCAGGATTACGTGAATGCGACCTTCATGACGCGAGTAACGCGTGACCAAGAACTGGCAGCAAATGGTGTCAGCGCTTTTACAGTCAGCGCAGCGACCAGTATTTTTGCACGGCGTGTTGATTTCGAAACGCTGCGCATTCGACGGCGCAGCAACGTTGCGAGCGCGCTTCAGTGCGCTGTCAAAGTCGGGGCATACCTTGTTAAGGCCAACAATAAAGACAACCTTTTTCGGGCCCTGAGCAATGCAGGAAACACGGTTGGAGTTGCCGTCGATGTTGACAATAATGCCGTCGTCGGTCATAGCATTTGCACTGGTCAGGAAGACGTCAGCGTCGTAGGCAGCCATCAGACTTTCGCGCGGATCCATACCAGCACGATCAATGAAGTTATAATCTGCGCCGTCCTTGAGCGCATCGACCAGGCCAATTTCAGCAGCGCTGGCGCAACCGCCCATGGTGACGCTGCTGCCCGCAGGGATAATTTCGAGCGCCGTGCGCAGGGCCTCTTCTTTGCTTGCGGCGTAATACGCCGTCATGTTGCGAGACTCCAAGCCCTTTATAACCGTCTGCGCCAGAACCTCGTTGCGCGCGACTACGTTTTGATCCATGGTTAACCCCTCTCGTCTGTGTGGGCTTTATTGTACGACAAGCCGCCTACATGCTTGCAAGACTGCGCTGCATCGCGTAGCGAATGATGTCGCTGCGGTTGATGGTGCCGACAATCTTGCCCGCGCTCACAACCGGAACCTTCTTCAACTTGTGAGTCGCTAACAGCGCGCAAGCTTCCTCAAATGTTGCGTCAGCTTCAAGGGCCACCAACTTACCAGTTGCAATCTCGCTTACCGGAAGTGTTACCAACTCGCGCATACGATCGTCAAACGATTGCGAATTCGCAACCTCTACCAGGGCATATGCGCTCGTCATCAGCGGATGTTTGTCAGCCAAAAAGCGCATCACATCGCCGTCAGAAACAAACCCAACGGGGCTACCCGCATCGTCAACAACCGGCATGCCGCCAACTTTTCGATCAACAAACAGCTGCATAGCCTCGCGAACGGGCGCTGTTGCAAGCAAAGTGTAAGGTTCAGGCTGCACCAAGTTTGCCAGCAAGCCTTCCCCTTCCCCTTCCCCACGTTTTGCCTGCTCGGCCACACGGGATGCCTTTGCGTCAGCTGCGCGCTTAACAGCGGCACGAGCATACGCGAACCCAATCACGCAGCCAGCCGCAGCCACCAGAGCTGCCACGATCATCGGCATTGCATAGCCAGCCGCCATTGCCTGCGCGCTGCTTGCCCCCTGCGCGAGCGCACCTGCCTGCGCACTAGACAAGATACCGGTATACAGCGAAGGCGCAATACAGGCTGCTATCTGCACAAACGTTGTGGAAAGCGCCACACCGAACGGGTTTTGTTCGGGCGTGAGCGTTTTGAATCCGGCCGACTGCGACGGCGAGAAAATAAAACCGGTGCCACCCATTACCAAAAACGCACCAATAAACACAGCAGGAAGCAACATCGATTGCGAGAACAAGGCCATCAGCACAAAGCCCACGGCCACCACGGCGTAACCTGCCGGAAGAAGCGGCCATTCCCCATGCTTGTCCATGATGCGGCCGCCCAAAAGCGACGTACCCGCATTACCCAAAACCGGCACCAAGATAATCAGGCCAGCAACAAATGCCGTAAGCCCCAAGGCGCCTTCCAAATACAGCGGCAACAGAACGCTGCAGCTAAAGCTGCCCATCATGGCAATGGTGGTCAGCACGATGGAGGGCCAAAATGCGCGGCTTTTCATGGGCGTCAGGTCGATAAGCGGGTGCTCGCAGCGGGTTTGACGCACCACGAACACGATTGCGGAAACCGCGGCCGCAATCAGCGAAACCGCTGCAACTACCACGTTGATGGTCAGTTGCACGAGGCCCAAGCACAGCCCGCACAGGAATACCGCTGAGAGAACCACCGAAAAAACGTCCAGGTGGGCGTCGAAATTCTTCAAATTGTGTACCGTCGGCACCGCAATGGCAGCTAGCACCACCATTGCAATAAGCGGCACAGCAAAAATGGCATGCCAGCCAAAAGCCGTCACCACGCCGCCGCACACCACCGGCGCAAGCGCCGGACCAAACGTAATCATGCAGCCGCCAATTGACATATAGGTGCCAATTTTGTTCTTCGGCGTAACTGCAAGCACCGTGTTCATCATTAGCGGAATGAAAATGCCGCTACCAATCGCTTGCACCACACGTCCAATAATCAAAATGGGGAAATTGGTGGACACCAGTCCAATAAGCGAACCTACAATAGTAAAAGCTGCGGCCACGAAATACAGCGTACGCAGCTTGATGCGACGGTACATGAACGCCATGCTCATGACCACGACGGTTGCCACAATCATGTAGCCAGTAACCGACCATTGCGCCATAACTGAATCGATGCCGAAGTCGGCCATCAGCGACATAAGCGCCATGTTCATCAGGTTCTCGTTGAACCCGGCCAAAAACGCACTACCGTACAAGACCACCAAAAGTGGCACGAGTGATTTATGTTGTTGCATGTAGAAAAACCTTTCTCTTGCGCAGTTGCCTGCCCGGAATTCACAGCCAAAACGCAAGGGAAAGAGACGGTTTGCCCAGATCTGCGCCATGTAATGCACGCGACGTTGCACGGCGCATAGCTCACACGCGACGTTGCACGGCGCATAGCTCACACGCGACGCAGCATAGCGCATAGCGCGCCGAAGCCGGACAAGCCTTACACCTTTGCAGTCCTGCCGGGCTTATAGGACTGCGCACGTTTCGGCCATTTCGGGACCTAGCAAGCTGGCACGAGAAAGCAGCGCAGATACGCGCCGCGCGCCCCGTTTAAAGCACGCTCACTGAAGTACAAGTGGTAATTATATAAGCGAATAAAACGCCTTCGCAAAAGGACTACAAGCACAAACGGCAAATGGTTTGCGCATTAGAGGAAATTGCTATAGAAAGCGCCGCTAGGCGCGACACACTGCTCACGCGAAGCACCGCTAGGCGCGACACACTTCTCACGCAAAGCGCCACCAGGCGCCACACTTCCCTACCGGCGGGCGTCGTCAAGCAAGGTTTCGTCGAAGAGGTTACCCCGGCCAAGCTGGCCCTTTTCGTCAAGCTGCAGCTTCAAACGCACGCACTCACCAATATGGGCAGCCCCATACATAATCTCAAGGAAATGCGCCTTAAGCTTACCCACGCCGTGTTCTGCAGAAACCGCGCCACCCATCGCACTCACCTCGGCAGCCCAGCGACTGAACAGCTGCGTACCGCGAGTGTATTGCTCGGCATCGCGCGGCAAAATGTTCACGTGCACGTGATTGCTGCCAATGTGTCCCCAGGTCGCGCTCTCAAAACCTTCCTCGGCAAGCGTGCGACGATACAACGCAAACACATCGCGCAAACGGTCGTCAGGCACAGACATATCGCTTCCGAGTTTGGTTATGGAAGGCTCGGTTCGGCGGCGCTCGTCAATAAGCGCGTTCACAGCCGCCGGCACCGCATGGCGGAACAAGCGCTGCTTTTCACGGTCGGCAGCTGTAGTGGCAACCCACGCATCTTCCAAACCGCCTGCTTCCACAAGCACTTCAGCCAAAAGCTCAAGTTCACCCTCGGCAGTTTCCTCATCAGCCGAGCGCAGTTCTACATACACGCAAGCTCCCGCATCGCCCGGCGCTTCAGGCACAGCCGCAAGCGAAGGGTCAACCGCGCGGCGCTCGCGCAAAATAGTAAGGGCACCCTCGTCAAAATACTCAATAGCAGCGGCGTGCGTCAGACGTTCGCGCGCAGCTTCGACAAAGGCAATAGCCTCGTTTTCGCTCGGGAAAAAGCAGCTCACACCCCACACTTCAGGGTCGACCAGGCACAGCTTAAGCTCTAGCTCGCATATGACACCCAAAGTACCGCACGCGCCGATGAACAAGTCGATTGCGTCCATATCGTCAGCGGCAAAATAACCCGAAGCGTTTTTTGCATTCGGCATAGCATACGTGGGAAGTTGCAGGTCAAACGTTTGCCCACCCTCGGTTTGAAGCTGCAACGTGCGACCTTGAGCGAAAAGCGCGCCGCGGTGCAGGTCAAGCATGTCGCCCGATGCCAAACACACGCGCATTGCTGCAACATGCGGGCGCGCTGGCCCGCAGCTAAAGCTGCGCGCACCAGAGGCGTTGCATGCAACAATGCCGCCAAGCGCAGCCGATGTCTCCGTTGGGTCAGGCAAAAAATCGTGTAGCGGCAAGCCGCGCAAGTGCTCAAGTGCAGCAAGTGAGGCGGCATCCCAGTCTTGCGTGTCGAAGGCACAGGTGCGAAGCATTTCGCGCAATTCAAGTAAGGTCAAACCAGGTTGCACGCGCAGGTAGAAGCACTCGTCAGCACCTTCGCGCAAACCAAGCACGCGCTTCATGTTCGAGGTATTCAGCACGCATCCACCATGCGGTACGGCACCAGCAGCCAAACCCGAACGTGCGCCCTGCACAGTAACAGGAACGCCGCCCTCATGCAGCTGCGCCAAGATATCGCGCACGTCCTGTTCGCTTTCAGGAAAAACAATGCTTTCGGCAAAACCTGTACTGCGCGACTCATCATGCAAGTAATCGGCGTAATCTTCAGTACATTCAAGAATTTCTGCCATGTCATTTCCCCACTTCAAACGGATTTCGTATCACAAAAGATTGCGTCTACTTTACTGCATAAACCCCATTGTCACTGCCGACACATGGTAGGTTTTCGGCGAAGCTACCGCCCATAAGGTTTTTACCTTTACGCCAACCGCGCGCTCAGCAATCATGTCTCACGCCAACGGCTGCCCATTCTTTACGCCAGCCGCGCGCACAGCAATCGCCGTCGACACGCAAGCCGCCTTCCACACTTTGCGTCAACCACATTGCGCCCCACGAAATGTTTCGCACCAACTAAGCGCCTCACACTTTGCGTCAACTGGGCGAATTCACCTCAAGTTTAAGTTGAACCCCAATTGTCAAGCCTTTAATTTCCATACAGGACTCAGTATCTTTAGCTTAGGGTTTTTGGATGTGACGTCGGACGATGCGCTTTGCGGGAGCACATACGCACGGAAGATCACTCAAAAACAAGAGGGAATCAAAAGAAGGAGGGAACTATGGCAGAAGACGAAATCAAAACGCCACCCGAGGCCGAC
>CAVEUW010000005.1:55754-57812 GCA_963619015.1 Senegalimassilia sp.
AGGCCGACGCGGCCAAGCCTGAGGACGCCGCAGCAAAGGCCGCCACGGCCAAGCCTGAGGCTGCCGCAGCAAAGGCCGACAAACCTGCGGCCGACGCGCCAAAGGCCGCTTCGCCAAAGAAGTCAGGCAACCGCACTAAAATCGTTGTCATCGTTATTGCAGTCATTGCCGTTTTAGGCATTGGGTTTTCGGTTTGGCACAACCAGCCCAATTTCTGCAGCACCGTATGCCACACGCCTATGAGCCACACTGTTGACACGTACTATTCCAACGATACGCAGTACGGCGTGACAGTTCATGCGCAAAACAACAAGGCTTGCCTCGATTGCCACACCGCAAACATCGGCGATCAGGTAAACGAAGGCACCAAGTGGCTCACCGGCAACTACAACTACAATTCTTCGACCGGCCAGCTATTCAACACGCAAAATGACCTGTTGGTCAGCTACAGCGACAAATTCGCCAACGCAGAATTTTGCCTGCGCAGCGGCTGCCACACCGCATCTGACGGTAGCGCAATCACCACCGAGGACCAGCTGAAGGCTTCCACCGAAGGTAAGTCCTTAAACCCGCATGATTTCTCCTACCATGGCCAGGTTGCCTGCGGCACCTGCCACAAGATGCATCAGCAGTCCGTGTTCGTGTGCACCGAGTGCCACAGCGAGGCTCAATCCGTTGTACCCGAGGGCTGGGTTGCCAGCAGCAATAAGGAGGCGTCTTTGTAATGGCTGAGAACATGAAACGCCGCACGTTTGTTAAAGGCGCCGCCATCGCCGGCGCATCCATTGCCCTGACCGGACTTACCGGTTGCGGCTTCAAAGAGGCCGCAAATGCTCGCAAAATGCCCGAGACAGTTGCAGCCTATGACCTGGTAGTTTTAGGTACCGGCGGTGCCGGTCTGTGCGCCGCAATCGCCGCGCACGATGACGGCGCAAAAAATATCGTCATCATCGAGAAAATGCCTGTTGCAGGTGGTAACACCATGCACTCCTCTTCTGGCATGAACGCTTCGCAAACCGCCGCTCAAAAGGCTGCAGGTATCGAAGACTCCAACGAGCTGTTCATCAGCGACACCTACAAAGGTGGCCACAACGTCGGCGACATGTCGCTGATCGAGTACATGTGCGACCACTCCAACGACGCTATCGAGTGGCTTGCTGACCATGGCATCGTGCTTGACAACCTAGGCAAGATGGGTGGCGCATCGGTCAAGCGCTGCCACCGCCCAACCGACGGTTCGGCAGTCGGCCTCACGCTTGTTCCTGGCCTTTTGAAGAACGTGGAAGAGCGCAACATCCCCATCGTGTACAACCAGCGTGCAAACCAGCTTCTGACCACGGGCGATGCTGTCACAGGCGTTGTTGTAGAAGACGAAGATGGCGAAACGACCACCTACAACGCAAAGGCCGTTGTTGTGGCAACCGGTGGCTTTGGCTACAACCGCCAGTGGGTTGAAAAGTACAAGCCCGAAATCAAGGACTTCCCTTCCACGAACACCTCCGGTTCGATGGGCGACGGCTGCGCAATCGCCGAGGCTATTGGCGCAAAGCTTGTTGACATGGAATATATCCAGTCGCACCCCACGGTCGAGCAGACCACCTCTACCCTAGTCGCAGAGGCTATTCGTGGTGCTGGCGCCATTATGGTTAACAGCGATGCCAAGCGCTTCTACACTGAGGAAGGCACGCGCGACAAGGTGTCTGAAGCCGAGCTTCAGCAGCCCGGTAAGTTCAGCTGGTGCGTATTTGACCAGACCGTATTCGACAAATACAAGGCTTGCACGAAGTACAAGAAGATGGGTCTTACCAAGGAAGCCCAGACACTTGAAGACTTGGCGAAGGAATGCGAGCTTGACCCTGCCACGTTCGCTGCAACTGTTGCCGACTGGAATTCGGTTGTTAAGGGCGAAAAGACCGACGACTTCGGTCGCACGCCACAGGAAACCGTTAAGCCGATTGAGGCGCCGACGTTCTACGCCGTCAAAATTGCCCCAGGTATCCACCACACCATGGGTGGCATCCATGTAAACACCGACGCGCAAGCACTGCGCGACGATGA
>CAVEUW010000006.1:0-37618 GCA_963619015.1 Senegalimassilia sp.
GGGTGGCAAGAAAGCCACAACTAAAAAGACCGCTGCCAAGAAGACAACGAAGACAACGAAGACAACGAAGACAACGAAAGCAACGAAGGCTTCCGCTAAGAAATAGTTTCGCCGGCCCCTATGCTTCGGTAGAGGTCGCGCCCGCAGGTATCAACAGCCACAAAAACGGGGAAGTCTTCGAAGTGAACGCGACGTAGCGCTTCGGTGCCAAGATCGTCCCAGGCAATTGTTTCGCTTTCGGTAACGCATTTGGCAAGAAGCGCTGCGATGCCACCAACGGCCGCAAAGTAGATAGCGCCATTGCGCACGCACGCATCGATGGTTGCCTGGTTGCGCTTGCCTTTGCCGATGCAGGCAACAATGCCTGCGTCCATAAGTGCTGGGGTAGCAAAATCCATGCGGCTGGCTGTTGTGGGGCCAACGCTTCCAAGCGGGCGCCCCGCAGCGGCTGGGGTAGGGCCAGCGTAAAAAAGCGTTTGCCCTGCTAGGCCAAAGGGAAGTTCACCAGTTTCTCGCAGTGTTTCAAGTGCTCGCGCGTGACCAGCGTCGCGCATGGTGTATGCATCGCCGGTGAGTAAGACTTGCTGGCCAACCTTAAGTTTCGCCAGGTCATCCTTGTTAAGTGGAAGGGTTAGGCACACAGGGCTGTTTGCATCGCTCATTGGTTGGCCTCCTTTGCGTTTTGGCCGGCTGCGGGCACGGTTGCGTTGCCCTTGGCGGCTACGAATTCACCTTCGACGGGTTGCCCCGTTTCCCAATCAATCAGATCGATTGAAGCCGAGCGCATGGCCGAACATCCCATGTTAATAGCTACAGGCAGAGCGGCTATATGGCATGCTGCAGTTTCAAGATGCACGGCAAGTGCTGTGCACTTGCCACCTAAAGCTGCAGGTCCAATCCCTGTTTCGTTTACGGCCTGTAACAGCTCGGCCTCATATTTGGCATGCTTGGCACCTGTGGCGGGCGAGCCGACTTCACGCAGTAGGGCATGCTTGGCAAGGCCGGCAACTTTATCGAAGGTTGCACCAACGCCAACGCCGATAATAAGCGGTGGGCAAGCGTTCGCGGCTTTTTCACGCACGCAGTCAAGCACGGTTTGCTTGATGCCTTCCCAACCAGCGCCGGGGGCAAGCATGACCACGCGGCTTGCGTTGTCTGAGCCGCCGCCTTTGAGCAGCACATGTAAAGTTGCACCTCGCCCAGGGCGAAAAGCGACTTCGGTAAATGCTGGCGTATTGTTGTTGGTGTTGGTTCGGTCACAAAGCGCGTCTGCAAGCACACTCATGCGCAGTTTGCCATCAGTATAAGCACGCGCAACGGCATCATTTACGCAGGTCAAAATATTACCTGGCACCATAAGCTCTTCGCCAATTTCTAAACGTACCCAGCACGTACCCGTATCTTGGCAAATCGGTACGCGGTCAACGTGCCCAATACGCGCGTTTTCAATCATCGATTCAAGCACGGCGCGCGCTCGTGGAGAATCTTCCTGTTCAAGCGCATTGGTGATACCGCGAAGAACATCAGGGCGAAGTTCAACGGCTACTTGGCGCACAGCTGCGTACGTGGCTTGTGCTACAAGCTCGGGTGTGAGCTGGGCGTTTATTTCTGGCATAGTTCTCCTTTGTTTATCATATGCGCGTTAGTGTAGCACGCGAATATGCCAGCTTTGCAGGCTTATAGATTTCGCTTGTGCTTCTTTAGAGGTGTGAGGTTTAGCGGCGTGGGTTCAGATTCTTGCCTTAGGGCTGGCATCGTCTCACCTTAACCCTTGTATGTGCTGTTCCTTTTGCTTTTGCTATGCGCACGCCTTATATGCAGGTCAAATACAGTCCTTTCGCGGTATACTTCAAGGGTTATAAACAGCCGCGTTTGCAATATGGCGGCGCATGTGAGAATTTTCAGCGAAAGGCTTGAATATGGATATTGCCGAAAAGGCTCTTGAACTGCACGAACAGTGGCAAGGTAAGCTCAATACTGTTCCCAAAATGGAAATTGCGACACGCGAAGATCTTGCGCTTGCGTACACTCCAGGCGTTGCCGAGCCGTGCAAGAAAATTGCTGAGAACCCCGAGGATGTTTACAAGTACACCCAAAAGGCCAATACGGTTGCAGTTGTATCCGATGGCTCTGCTGTGCTTGGCCTGGGCAACATTGGTCCTGAAGCAGCCATGCCGGTTATGGAAGGCAAATGTGCGCTGTTCAAGGCATTTGGTGGTGTAAACGCAGTGCCGCTGTGCTTAGACACGCAAGATGTCGAAGAAATTATCGAGACAGTTAAGCGTATTGCTCCTGCTTTTGGCGGCATCAACTTGGAAGATATTTCCGCGCCTCGCTGCTTTGAAATTGAACAGCGCCTTATTGAAGAACTTGATATTCCGGTTTTCCATGACGACCAGCACGGTACCGCTATCGTGGTGCTTTCTGGCGTGATTAACGCGTTGCGTCTTACCGGCAAGAAGAAAGAGGCGTGCCGCGTTGTGGTTAACGGTGCAGGCTCTGCTGGTATTGCTATTGCAAAACTGCTGCTCAGCTATGGGTTTACTAATTTGCTGCTATGCGATAAATGCGGCATTATCAATTCTGCTTCCGAGGGTATTAACGACGCACAGCGAGCCATGCTTGCTACTACGAACCTTAATGATGAAGCGGGCGACCTATCTGATGCTATGCGTGGGGCCGATATTTTTATTGGCGTGTCTGCCCCAGGCATTGTGTCTGCAGAAATGGTTGCTTCCATGAACGACGACGCCATTCTGTTTGCAATGGCCAACCCTACGCCGGAAATTTTCCCTGATGTCGCACGCCAGGCTGGCGCCCGCGTTGTTGGCACGGGTCGCTCTGACTTCCCGAATCAAATCAATAACGTGGTTGCGTTCCCGGGTATTTTCAAGGGTGCGCTAGAAGCTCGCGCAACGCGCATTACTGAAGAGATGAAACTTGCCGCAGCTGGTGCGCTTGCTGCACTTGTTTCTGATGATCAGCTTTGCGAATGCCGCAGCTGGTGCGCTTGCTGCACTTGTTTCTGATGATCAGCTTTGCGAAGATTTCATCATGCCCGAAGCATTTGACCCGCGTGCGGTTGAGGTTGTTGCCGCAGCTGTTGCTGACGCGGTGCAGGGTTAACGCATGAATCAGTTTTTGAATACTGGTATTGTGTCGGAAGTGCCGCTTGGTGCTGGTATAGCTGCCGCTGGTGCAACTGCCGCTGGTGCAACCGTTGCAGACGTGCCTGCCGAAACAACACAGGCCGCAAGTGCGCGGGATGCAAGCGCGCAAACACCGGATGCCCAAAATGCAACAACACAGACCAACGTCATTCAAGATAACTCTCACTGCCAAGATGTGCCACGTGGCGTTTTCATTACGTTTGAAGGTGGCGAAGGTGCAGGTAAATCAACGCATATTCGCTTTCTAGCCAGCGTTCTTGCTGATGCGGGGCGCGAGGTTGTGCGCTTGCGTGAACCTGGTGGAACTACCCTTGGTGAACAGCTGCGCGCCGTGGTACTCAACCCTGAAAATGCCCAGCTTTCAGATACGTGCGAACTGCTCATTTATGAAGCAGCACGTGCTCAGTTGGTGGCCGAGGTTATCAAACCTGCGCTTGAACGCGGGGCCGTCGTGCTGTCCGATCGCTTTTATGATTCGACTGTTGCCTACCAAGGCTTTGGTCGCGGACTTGATCGCACCTTTATTGATGCCGCTAATGCTTTTGCTTGCCAAGGCACAACCCCCGACCGCACTATTTTGCTGGTTGCTCCTTCGGCTGAAGAGGGTCTTGAGCGCGCGACTCGTCATAGCGGTGCCGATCGTATCGAGGCTGCGGGTGCGCCTTTCCACAGCCGCGTGAACAGTGCTTTTCTGGAAATTGCACAAGGTGATTCTGACCGTATTCGCGTTATTCATTCGTCTGGGAAGAAGTCCGATACTGCCCGCGCGATATTTGCTGAACTTGAAGATCTATTCCCTTGGATGAGCAGTTTTGTTGCGCAGAATGCAGAGCGTTTTAGTCATTTAGATGTTGAACGTATTCACGAAGGGCAGAATTAGCACGTGAGCGATGTATTCGACAACATTTTAGGCCAGCCGCAAGTACGTGAGTTCATGCGTGCTTCGGTGGCATCTGGCCGTGTGAGCCATGCCTATTTGTTCTGTGGTCCAGCTGGTTCGAATAAAACGCTTGCGGCTTATGCTCTCGCTCAGGCTATTTTGTGTCAGGAAGCACCCGCGGCAGGTCACCCCTGTGGGCAGTGTGACGCTTGTCGGCGCATTCAGCGTAAAAAGCACCCTGATGTGCGTTTCTTCACGCCCGAAGGCGCGGCTGGTTACCTGGTTGAGCAGATTCGCGACATCGTTTCCGATGTGTCGCTTGCGCCGATTCAGGGTAAGTCGAAGGTGTACATTCTTGACCGCGTCGACCTTTTGGGAACTCAGGCCGCAAATGCCTTCCTTAAAACGCTTGAAGAACCGCCTGCTGATGTGGTGCTAATTCTTTTGGCTCGCACGCGTGAAAGCGTGCTTCCAACTATTGTGTCGCGATGCCAGGTGGTGCCGTTCCGGACTATTCCTGCATCTGAGGCAGCGGGTATCGTGCGCCAAAACTCAGGTGCAACCGACCTGCAGGCACGTATTGCGCTTCAGGCATGTGACGGATCGCTTACTCGTGCGGTTGAATTTTTGCGCTCGAATGAACGTTTAGAATTCCGCTCGCGTATCGTGGAAATTATGGGGCTTTTGGCTCGTGCCGACGACTGGGATATTCTGCAATACTCTTCCGAGCTGGTAGGACGTGTGGAACTTCCGCTCGACGAAGTACGCGCTGAGCTTGAGCAAGAACTTGCCGACAACGCTGATTTTTTGGCAAAATCGGCCATTCGTCAAATTGAAGCGCGTAACAAACGCCAGCTTTCGGCAAAAACGCGCGAATCACTTCGCCAGCTTACAGGCATCACTCGCTCGTGGCTCCGTGATTTGATGGCTGTATGTTCGCAGGCCTCTGACGTGGTGGTAAACACCGATGTTATGCCGGCGCTTACTGCTGCCGCTGAGCGCACAACCGCTGCTCGCGCCTCTGCTGCAATTGCAGCCGTCGAGGCAGCTGATACTGCGCTTTCGTATAATGTATCTCCTCAAACCTGCATCGACTCGATGCTTTTGGAAATTCGCGATGTACTGTATGCTCCGGCGCCACTGTTCGCCGATCGTGTATCGAAGATAGGAAGGTGAGGCGCCAAATGACTCGCATTGCGCCCATTAATTTAGCTTACAACCCTAAAACGCTGTGGTTTGATGCTGCCGATATTGAACTTACTGTTGGCCAGCATGTTGTAGTGCAAACCGCTCGCGGCACTGAGTTCGGCACTGTTGCTGAAGAGGTGTTTGAGGCAACAGAAGCTCAGCTCAAAAGCTTGAAATCGGAATTAAAACCCGTTCAACGTGTGGCAGACGAAACGGATTGCGAACGCGCCCGTGAACTTGAGGAAAAAGCTGCAGAGGCCTTGCCGCTATTTAAGGAACTTGCTGCTGAAACCTCAGAGGAAATGCGCCCGGTTTCGGTGGAATACCTGTTTGATGGCGATAAGGCAGTGTTTTACTTCGAGTCGGAAAATCGCGTTGACTTCCGTGAGTTGGTCCGCACTCTTTCGTCTAAGCTACACGTTCGTGTTGATATGCGTCAGATCGGCGTGCGCGATGAGGCTCGCATGGTTGGCGGCATTGGGCATTGTGGGCAAGAGCTGTGCTGCAAACGTTTAGGTGGCGAATTCTGTCCTGTGTCTATTCGCATGGCAAAAGAGCAGGATTTGTCGCTCAATCCGCAGAAAATTTCTGGTGTGTGCGGCCGCCTTATGTGCTGCTTGCGCTATGAATACGATGCCTATAAAGATTTCCATAGCCGTGCTCCTAAGAAGAATGCGACTATCGAAACGCCTGATGGCCCAGCAAAGGTTGTTGATCTAGACGTTCCGCGCGAGGTGATATCGCTTCGCATTGAGGGCGAGAAACCGGTAAAAGTGCCGCTTTCTGAATTCGATGAAGCCGAAGAGGGCACGCGTCCTAAGTGTGTCGGCTGCGATGCATGGGATCGTGCGAATACCCCAGATGAGAACATGTTCTCGTCTGGTTTGGTATCACTTGCAACACCAGATTTGAATGGCAAAGATCAGTTGGCTGACCGCTCGTCGGTACGCCATGTATCAAGCACCAAGAAAAATTCTTCGGACGCTCATCAAAATGATTCGCGTTCTGGTAAGCAAAGCCGTCGTAAGCGCCGTGATAGGTCGGATTCGTCTGTTGGATCTGAGGATGCTCAGAAGCAGGTTGTGTCGTCGCGCAAGCCGCGTCGTCGTCGTTCAACGAAGGTTTCTGGCGCAGGAGAGGTTTCGGCGTCTCAAGCAACTGAGGCTTCTACAAAGCAAACCGCCCAGTCTTCTGCTGAGCAGCGTCGTGACGGCTCGGCCGAGCGTGCACGAGGCGCGAAGCCTCGTCGTCGAGACAACCAGGCTTCGCAAAATAACAAGCATACTGATAATTCCAACAAGCGTTCCGACAATTCGAATAAACAGCGTGCAGGACGCAAGAACGCTAATCAGCAGCAAAGTTCGCGATCTCAGCAGCCAGGCCCGCGCCCTGGTCAGAAGTCGTCTGGTCTTTCGCGTGACGGTGGCACTAACCAGGCTGCATCACAGGGTGGCAAGTCAGCTTCCGAGGGTAAGTCGTCAAGTTCTTCTCGCAAGCCGCGCCGTCGCAGCCATCGTGGTCAAGGCGGCAAGGGCCAAAGTGGCCAAGGTGGCCAAGCTAACTAAGGCGCAATGTATTGTTTGAGCCCTACGCGGGAAACTAATATCCTATGTGGGCAAACATATAGGAGGCAACTATGAGCAACGGAAACGAGCTGCTCACCGACCTGTACCAGCTGACTATGGCGCAGGGCTATTGGAAAACAGGCCAGGGTGAAACCGAGGCGTGTTTCCATGCCTATTTTCGCGATTACCCATTTCATGGCGGCTACGCTATTGCTTGCGGTACCGACCAGCTAGCAAGCTTGGTTGAAAATTTCGCCTTCTCAGCACAAGATATAGAATACTTGCGCGGACTTGAAGCGCCTGGCGGTGGTTCAATGTTTGCCGACGACTTCTTGGCGTTTCTTTCTACCTTCAAATTGCGCGTAAACATTGATGCAGTGCGCGAGGGCACGGTTGTGTTCCCCCATGAACCAATTGTGCGTGTCACGGGCCCCATTATGGATTGCCAACTTATCGAAACTGCGCTTTTAAACTGCATCAATTTTGAAACGCTTATTGCAACGAAAGCATCTCGCATTTGCTATGCCGCAAAAGGACGCCCCGTTGCAGAATTTGGTTTGCGCCGTGCACAAGGAGCTGGTGGCGGCCTTTGGGCATCTCGAGCAGCGGTTGTTGGTGGCTGCGCTTCAACGTCTAATGTACTTGCGGGTAAGCTGTTTGACCTGCCTGTTTCTGGTACGCATGCACACTCGTGGGTGATGTCGTTTCCCGATGAGCTTTCGGCATTTCGTGCATACGCTGAGCAATTCCCCAATAATTGTGTGTTGCTGGTAGACACTTACAACGTTGAACAGGGCATTCGTAACGCAATTACCGTTGGTTTGGAAATGGCTGCGCGTGGTGAAAAACTTGCCGGCATTCGCATTGACTCGGGTGACTTGGCGTGGCTTGCTAAGGCGGCACGTCGCATGCTTGATGAAGCAGGGCTTACCGATTGTGGCATCGTGCTTTCAAACGATCTTGATGAATATACAATCAAGTCTATTCTTGACGAAGGTGCTCCGGTGAATAGTTGGGGTGTAGGCACGAAGCTTGCCTGTGCTTACGACCAGCCAACTCTCGGAGGCGTTTATAAGCTTTCGGCAACTCGCATGCCCGGGCAAACCGAGTGGCAAGATCGCTTGAAAATCAGCGAATCAGTGGCAAAGCTGACAGTTCCTGGTGTGCTAGATGTTCGTCGCTATTACTTCGAAGATGGTCATCTTGCAGGCGATATGGTGTTTGACGTCAACAGTGGAGTTGGACGCGAGGTTATCGTTGACCCGCTTGACGATCTTCGCCAGAAAAATCTTGAGGGCAAACGCTTTGAAACCTTGCTTGAGCCACTTGCTCGTGCAGGTCAGGTAGTGCTTACTGCTGAAAATCGCAGCGCCCGTGTGGCTGCCGACCGCGCAAAAGAGGGTCTTGTAAGTCTTGATGAAACACAAAAACGTTTGCTGAATCCGCACACGTATCCGGTTGGTTTGGAATATGGTCTTTGTGAGCGCCGCCGTGCGCTTGTTGGCAAGTTGCGCGGTATCGCGTAGGGTAGAAGTATTCGTAATAACTCGCCTGCGAATGCAGGCGTCGAACGAGGGGAATGTATGATTCGAATAGTTACCGACTCGGTCGCATCTATTCCTAAAGAAATGGTTGATGAGCTGGGTATTCAGGTTGTTACCTTGTATGTTAACCGCGACGGGGTTGAATACGAGGACGCCACGATGGACCTCGATGCCTTCTACAAGGATATTTACGACATGATCGATAATATCCCCACGTCAAGTCAGCCTTCTCAAGCACAACTTGAAGAAGTGTTTGAAAAAATTGCCCAAGACGGGGATGAGTTGTTGGGTATTTTCATGTCGTCGAAAATGTCGGGTACATTTGACGGCGCATTGCGTTCTGCCCGCTCGGTGGCTGCTCGAAACGCCGGATTCAAGTTCGCCATTGTCGATTCCACGTCGAACAGCTTTGACGAAGGGCTTGTGGTGCTTCAGGCAGTTGCTGCACGTGACGAGGGCAAAAGCCTTGAGGAATGTGCGAAGGTTGCCGAGCAGGCCATTTCGTGCACCCGTTTTCTTTTTACACCTGAATCACTGACGTTTTTGAAAAAGGGCGGCCGTATCGGTGGCGCTGCGGCGCTTCTTGGCAACCTCATTCAGCTTGCTCCGGTGCTTACGGTGCGCGATAGTGAAGCTACGACGTTTGCGAAGGTTCGCACGCGTAAAAAGGCACTCAATGCAATAATTTCTCAGCTCAAAGAAGATATTGATGCGCATGGTCTGCGTGATATCGTCGTGCACTACATTGGCGATAAAACGCCAGCTGTTGAATGGGCGCGTGATGTCATTGAGCCTTTGGTAGGCCATGAGGTAAACGTGATTCCTGTAAGCCCAGTTATCGGCTTGCATGTTGGACCTTCCGTTGGCATTGCGTATCAATGTGTGCAAACCATAGCGGGGAAGCTGACAAATCCGAAAGTTGAGCTCGTTTATACAGCTTAGCGTGGATCATTTGTTGCAAGCAATTCGCGGCGGCACCTTTCAAGCCGCCGCAATGTTTTTAAGCCGCACAAAGCAGCGGTAAGCAAGGCCTTCGGGCCGCAAGGAAAGGAGCCGCATGGAAACGACGGCTACGTGCAATCTTATTATCGATTCATGCTGCGATTTGCCCTACGAAATGGTCAATCGTCCAGGTGTTCAGTTGCTCGAATTCCCCTACATCGACGAAGAGGGCGAGTATTCCGACGATTTCTACCAGTCCATCACGCCGCATGATTTCTACGAGAAAATGCGCAAGGGTTCTCAGCCCTCTACGGCGCAGGTTCCCATTGCTACCTTCCAAAAGGTTTTTGGCGAAGCTATTGAATCTGGCGTGCCAACGGTGTATTTAAGCTTTACAAGCGGGCTTTCTGGCAGCTACAACACAGCTGTTTTGGTGCGCGATCAGCTGATTGAAGAAAACCCTCAGGCCGAGCTGTATGTTGTTGATACCTGCCTGGCTTCCGTTGCTGAAGCGCTTTTGGTGTATGAGGCTATCAACCAGCGCGACAATGGCATGAGTGCGAAAGAGCTGGCCGAATGGGCAGAAGAGGCGCGTTACTTCATTGATGCCGAGTTCATGGTCGACGACTTAGAATCACTGCGCCGTGGTGGCCGTATTCCGAATTCTGTGGCATACGCAGGTTCCAAGCTTGATGTGAAACCCCTGCTCAGCATTACCATTGAGGGTAAGCTTTCTTTAGTTGGCGTTGCGCGCGGACGCAAGAAGGGTATCAAGCAGCTTGTTGAATACGCTACCAAACGTATGAGCGACAAGATGCCTGGTCGTCATGTGGTCATTGGCAATGCTGACTGCCCGAAAGACGCTGAACGTCTTAAAGAGCTCATGCAGAAGCAAGACGAGCATTTACTGTTTTTGGAAAGCAGCATCGGCCCGGTTATTGGCTCGCATGTTGGCCCTGGTATGCTTGCTGTTGTGTTCTGGGGTAACGATAAGCGCGAAGATCTGTCGGTTGCCGACCGTATTGCTCGCAAAATCAAGAAAGAGGACTAATTTATGTCCAAGACCTTTGCCTATGCAGGTAACGTGACGGTTGGCAACATGGTTGCCGATCGCCTTTGCGCTGCCGGTTGGAAGCGTGTGGAAGATGCTGGTGCTGCAAGCGCGGTACTGACGTATTTCACAATCCAAAATGCTTTGGAGGACGCCTACTTTGGCGACGAAGGCATTGTGCAAGCTGCGCAAAAGGGCACGCTGCTTATTGATTTGTCGTGCACCACGCCTACGTTTGCGCGCGAACTTGCAGCAATGGCCACAGTTACCGATTTAGTGGCTGTAGAGGCGCCGCTTATCGTGCAGGACATTTCTGTACCCGATGCATTTGGTGCCCGCGAAAACCTTGCTTGTCTTGTAGGTGGCGAAGAAGATTTCATTGAGCAGGCTCGTCCGGTGCTTGATTTGTTGTTTGCTTCGGTAACTGACGCTGGCGGCCCGGGCTCTGCACAGCTGGCACGCGCGGCATACAGCATGCAAGCGGTCGCTTCGGTTGTTGCTGCCGTTGAGGCTGACGCGCTTTACCATGCTGTTCGCACGTCGTCTGACATGGGCGAAATCTCTGGCATGCGCTCTGGCGCACTTTCGGCGATGGGTGATGCATTGCTGGCTGCCGTGACCGACGGCCGCTTTGAGGGTACCTATACGGTTGAAATGCTTATGGCTGAACTTACTGCTGCGCTTACTACCGCAGACGACGCTGATGTTATTCTGCCGCAGGCAGAGGCTGCACAACATCTGCTAGAGCTGTTGTCAATCATTGGTGGCTCCGATAAGGCGCCTGCTGCGCTGTCGTTGGTGTATCGCGAAGAAGAAGCCTGCGCTGAGGCTGGTCTTGATTGGTCGCGTGCCGAAGCAACCTATGGTGAACACGACCATAATCACGATGACGATGACGACGCGGACTATGGCGAAGATTTCGGTGAGGCGGGCTTTATCGAAGACGACGGAATGACCGGCGCTTACCCAAGCTATAACGGTCTTCCATATTCTTCGAACTAGCATGGCGTTTACCTTTTTGCATATGTGCTTAACTTCTGGGGTGTTGCGTTGCGACACCCTAATTGTTTGCGTAATTCCTTAAGCTTCTACTATGAATTTTGAAGCGGAATCATACCCTGAATTAGAAGCACAATTGGCGAAGTGTATGCTGTGCCCTCGCGCGTGTGGAGCAAACCGCGCTGCAGGGCGTCGTGGTGTATGCGGAGCCGGTCGCGAGGTGCTGGTGGCTCGTGCGGCGCTGCATCAATGGGAAGAACCGCCTATCAGTGGAAACCGCGGTAGTGGGACCATCTTTTTCTCGTATTGCCCGCTTCGTTGTGTGTATTGTCAAAACCAAGTCATCGCCTGCGGTGATGCTGGCATGTCGGTTTCTGTTGAAAACATAGCTGACATGTGTCTTGACCTGCAACGGCAAGGTGCTTTGAACATCAACTTTGTCACACCGACTCACTATGCTCCTTATGCGCGCGCTGCGGTGCGCTTGGGGCGTGAGCGTGGCTTGGAACTTCCCATTGTTTGGAATACGTCGGGGTATGAGACGGTGCAGGCGATTCGCGATAATGCGGGTGTCGTCGACGTGTATCTAACCGACTTTAAGTATGCAGACCCCTCGCTTGCCCTGCGCTATTCTGGGGCGAAAAATTATCCAGACGTTGCTCTTGCTGCGCTTGACGAAATGGTGGCACAGGTAGGCACCCCGCTAGCCGATGAAGTTGATGGGGTGCCCCGCATGACGCGCGGGGTGATTGTTCGCCATCTGATGCTTCCCGGGTGTTTGGAAGATTCGAAGCGCATTGTGCGCCTGATTTGGGAGCGCTACGGTTCTCGTGTGCTACTTTCACTTATGAATCAATACACACCTGTTTTGCACCAGGCTGCTGAAAGTGGCGATGAGTGGGCTGCAGCACAGCTTGATCGTTGCCCTGAACTGGCCAATCGCGTTTCCGATTCCGAATACGAGGAATTGCTGGACTATGCGGATTCACTTGGTATCGAAGATTATTTTTGGCAGGTAGGAGGAGCTGCCGAGGAAAGCTTTATCCCGCCTTTTGATTTGACCGGAGTAAAACGGTAGTCAAAATTTCGAAACCTTCTCATTACTTTGCATCAATGTAATTCTAGGCGTTCGAAGGCACGAAAAAGGCCACCTGGACGGTGGCCTTATCAAGCGATTGGAATTTGATTTACTGAATCTCTTCCTGAGCGTTGTTGCACAGCACAATAAGTACAACCGGGATAATCAAACCAAGGACGCAATGGGCGATGGGATCAAGCCAGCCGTCGGTGCCGCCAATAATGGTGCCGATGCAACCAAGAACAGTGACGACGACATCGATATAGCAGATAATCTTAAACGGGCCAATTTTGGACGGGTCGTTTGCGCCACGCACGCCGAGTGCGCCGACAAGGATGTAAACAATTGCCGTAATGATGGTAATAAAAGCAATGAGGCTAACAGCGAGCGACGTGGAAATTGCTTCATTGTTTGCGCTGGCAACTGAAGAAGATGCGAGGAAGGGTGCACCAACGCACATCATAATGCCAAACAGGGCATAGATAACACCAACAACAATAGAAATGATGGCAAGAATTTTAATTGCCTTACGAGAACCGCTCATAATGTTTCCTTTCTAGAGGCACTTAAGCATGAGCCGAAGCATCAAATATGATGTTCCGTCACATACCAACACTGCCTGTATTATCCCACAATATCTATCCTTGGGCAGGCATATTTAGTGGTTAACTTTTAGTTGCTTAGTGCATGCGGGCGGCAGTGTTCGGGTTCATTGTCATGCTTTCGAACCGTTTTTCCATGTAGGTGTTGTCGAAGTTTTCATCAATGAACATCGCAATGGCATTATCGGCCGCAACTCCAGCACTGCGCTGATACCAGCGATCAAGGGCCATAAGCGTCATGCCGCAATCAATAATCATGAGTGTTGCGCAAATAGTAGTAACGGTATAGCGCAAGTTCCAGGGAATCATGTTCACGAGTTTTAATATAGCTGGCAGGCATATCTTTATCCAGAAAAGCCCAAGACAGCCCCACCAAAACATAAATTCGCCGTTGGTGCGCCCATCAATAGAGAGAAATGTGTCGCCATAATCCCATGCTCGAATGCCGAATGCATATTCAAAAAAGAGACTGGTAGCACACTCGAATGCACCGCCGATGATGGCGCTAAGTAAGAATATGAGAATTGGATTCGCTTTGTACAGGCGGTTTAGGGCAAGTGTCAGCAGTACGGCACCAACACCATAAATAGGGGAGAACGGACCAAATAAAATACCAGCTCGTTCCTCATAGACTCCTGGCTCAATACGAATCATGTGGAAAGCGGTTTCAACAAATAAGCCGAGCAGGCTGCAAATGGTAAAAATCCAGAATAGATTAAAGAAGTTCAACGCGATAAAGCCGTGTCCGGTTGTGTCGAGCCCAAGCGTGCCTTCTTCTGCTTGAGTTCGAACTTCCATATCGCGCAGCTTGCTCTGCAGCTTTCGTTCGTTAGCGAGGGCGGGGTCAAGATAGGACTGCATGATAACGAGCAAAATACCAACTGCCACATGGGGGATAATTCGCCAATTCAAACCGATAAGCATGACTTCGCAGACCATGACGGCAAATACGAGTGCAATCATGGCTTCAGTAATGTGGGCGGCATTTTTGCGCTTGTTAAGAAAAAGCCTGACGCCAAACATCACAAAAGCAAGCGCAAGTAACCCTGAAAGAATCGTTTGAACCGTTGAAATAGTTTGCGTCGCGGCTGAAGTTGTGGCTGAATGTGTCCCTGCGACAAACGACATACCCAACATGAAAATGTGTCCACCGCAGTACAGTGCAACTAAAAGCCCTGTGATAACACTGAGCATTCCAAATATGCGAAGAGGCAGTGGGAGTTTTCTTAAGTCTATTTCGTTGTCGGTGTATTCAGCGGTGTCTTGCACCTTGCGTTACTCCTAGCAGCCAATATTTGCGTCGGCGGAAAATTTAGGTGGAAAATTTAACGCAAGTGAGTATAACGCTAAATTTTTAGCATTTGAAATTTTAAGAGGGAAGTGTTCGCTGGCGCCGCAAAAGCGTTCTAAATTTGTTGATATCGTTGTAGGCAATGAAACTTTAAATTCTTCTTTAAGATGTGCGGAATTTCGCGTATACTATTCGGGCGCAAAGCGCGCTGGTGTGACGCAACGGTAGCGTAGCAGTTTTGTAAACTGCCTGTTGCAGGTTCGAATCCTGTCACCAGCTCCAGAAAACACGCAGGTCAGGGCACAGTTTCCTGGCCTGCTTTTCTTTTGAGCATTTCTGGCATATTGCTTAAGCTGTCGTATCAAACTCATATACAAACATGCGCTCAGGCAAAATTGACGTTTCTGGGTCAAAATTACGTTCGATTGCACGGCGCATGCCGCGGTGCTCATAGTATTCCCAAGTGCACGTGGTGTCGGTGAATAGGTAGCCCTTCTTGCCGCCAGTGTTTGCAAGGTATTCAAAAGCACCCTTCATCAGTGTTGAGCCAACTCCATGGCCGCGTGTCTCGGGCGAAACGATGAATACGACCAGTTCATAGTTTGGATTACACCCAGATTCTTCAAGCAGTTCGTCATCGACAGCGTATTCGGCGGTTAAGAAAGCTCGCAATTCGTCTGCAGCACCTTTGTCTAGTTCATCTGCGCGTTTATAGGCGGCATCGATAATTTCTTGCCAGGGCTTGGCAGCTGTTTCTTCAGGCATTCCTGCACGTGCCAAAATAACGCCTTCAACACGACCATCCATAACGGCTACCTGCGAATACGTATGGCGCAGTGCATAGGTGGCGAAATCAATCAAGCCATGCAGATGAGCGACTTCGCCAGTGGCGTCCTCATGCCAAGTCTCCGCCAAAATATCGGCAATGCGGTCTGCATCAGCAAGTTCCATAGCACGGTATTCGATAGCCATACAATGTCCTTCCATCTGGGTAAGTGATGCTCCTGATTCTATCAAAGCCTGGCACGTAATGAAGCGCAACGCAGCTTGGCTTGGGGAATACAACCGAATAGCAAACGGTCAATGGAGTTTCGCAAATGAATTTGGGCAAAAGAAAAGCGCCGAACCGAAGTTCGACGCTTTCCCTCATCGGCAGCCCTTTAGGAGGGAGGGAAAATCGGGTGCCGATTTTTGCCGTATCAGCTAGGGCTTACAGCGTGTACAGAGCGTACACCGAAGCACCCATCTGGTAGAACACAACACGCAGGCAGATTGCGCAGGCAATGCCGGCGACAAGACCGATGCCAGCCCACATCTTCCAGTTGCCGCCCTTCTTCTTGCCCATGTAGGCGCAAGCGACGGGAATCAGCGCGCAGATGATGGTGGCGATGGTCAGGCCAATGCTGCCAGAACCAAACGGCGTGATGTTGGCGATGTCAACCATGCCAGCAGTCGGCTGCACCGGATCGATGTAGTACTGGATCTGGGTGTAGGAGCTGTTAGCAAGCGTCATCGTAATGATGTAGCCGATGGTGGTCACAGCTGCAACGATAGCGCCGATGAAGTTAGCACCAACGTTAGCGGGGCTGATCTGACCGTCTTTGACATCCTCGATGACAGCAACCGTGGCAGGGCCAAGGATGCAGGAGGCGCCAAGGATAGACAGAATCTCAACCACGTTGTTCCACGCCGGACGAGCTTCCATCATGTAGGAGTGGCTCATCACGATGTCGAAGATTACCGAGATAGCGATTGCGCAGATAGCAACCCATTTCGGAACCGACGCACCGTCTTCGGAGCGGCGCAGGAATGCCAGGTAGATAATTGCGATGATAGCCAAAATGACGATCGCGATAAGCTCCTGGGTGATGCCGGAGGTGATGTGACCGAAGCCGTTGAAGATGCGCTCCCAGTGTTCAAGGTGCAAGAATACCGAGATGCCGGAAATCACCAACAGGACAGCTGCCACAATCCAGCAGATTGTCTGAACCTTTTTGCCTTCGCCTTTAAGTGCGAGGTATGCCTGCGTACCGAATACGCCGACGCACCATGCTGCGAAGGTGGTGAAAAGGATAAGTGGCCATTGCAGTTCCATGTCTTACTCCTTTCCTTGCCATTCGCGATTGCGAAGCAGGTAGCAAACGTGCGGGCCGTTGCCCACGTCGGTGAGGTGGTACACGTCGTCCTCGGTGTAGGGCTCTGCCCATTCCTTGAGCGTCGTGCGGATGTGAAGCATTTCCTCGTACGGCGTGGCTTTGTCTTGCGTCGGGGCCGGAGCCTCGAAGGTGTCGATGCCCTTTTCCAAGTCGCCGAAGTAACGGGCACGAGAGCCGCACTGTGCAACGCACTGGGGCAGCTCGCCCTGAGCGGTACGCTGTTCGCACAGCGTGCACTTCTCGACGACGCGCTCTTCTTCGTTGAGGTAACGAACGCCATAGGGGCATGCCATTGCGCAGAACTGGCAGCCGATGCACTTCGACTTGTCAATCTGCACAGTGCCGTCTTCCACGACGTGTGACGCCTGGGTCGGGCACACTTCAACGCACTTCGGATGCTCGCAGTGCTGGCACTGGATGGGCAGGAAGTACATGGTTACGTCAGGCCAAGTGCCGGACTTTCCCTTGATGGGGAAGGGGCCGATGCGCAGGGTCTTGATCCAGAAGTCGCCGGGCTGCACACCATTGATGGTTTTGCAGGCCGTCGAGCAGGCAAGACAGCCCGTGCAACGGTTTAGGTCAGTGATAATTGCATATTTCGTCATCTTAGATCACGCTCCCGGTGCCGGTATGGGTCCAGGACTCAACCTCGGGCTCGCCCTCGACACGGCTGCGCATGCCGACCTTCATCCACTTGCGCAAGCGCTCGTCGGATGCGTCGTGGATGCACTCTTCCTTGGTGTAGGGGTTGCAAGGCACGGGGTTGCCGAACGGACTGTTCTCTGCAGTTGCCTTGTAGATGACTACCGGATAACCACGCATGGTATGGCAGCCGCCGACGGCGTCCTGACCGTAGGGGTTGTTCAGGCAGTTAACGCCAACAAGCTCGAAGCCATGTGCAGCGTACTCGAACTCGGGGAACCACCACTGGTGGTTGGCGTTGGCAACCGGCAGGTTCGTGGCGAACGTGCCGTTGGTCGTACGGGGTTTGACTGCGTAGTACAAATCGACAACCTCGCGGATACGACCCCACGGGCTTTCAATCCATACCCAGTCGCCCTGCTCAAGACCAAGACGCTTTGCTTCCTCGGGGTTGATTTCAACACGAGGAACCGGCCACAGCTCGCGGCACCAAGGCAGCTGCCTGTGCTCGGAGTGGAAGTAGACGGGCTGACGCGAACCAGTAGTCTGCAGGAACACGTTGTCCGGGTACTTCTTGATGGCATCCTTGTACCACTGGTTCTGGAAGTAGCTGTCGTCGACCTGGTCGATCTTGTCGGCCTGGTACAACTCGGGCATCAAGACCGGCGAGTCGGTTGCTTCGCGATACAGCGGGAAGCGGTCGTCGTCGCCCTGGAAGGCTTCGATGTCGGTGTGAGACCAACGTGCATCGTTCTTGAAGCCGTCAGTCTTGAATTCCTTGCCGTCGTACATGGTGCCTTCGTCGCCACCATTGCAGATGTAGGCTTCGCAGGTGATGGACCAAATCTCGATGAGCGAGGAAGCCGTGGTGAAGCCAGGCTTGAGGTCAACGAGCGGGAACAGGTTGAAGCCGCCCTGCTGACGACGCCAGCCCATTTCGTGACGACGATAGGTGCCCCAGCGCTCGGGATGCCACTCGCGGCAGTCCATCCAACCATGCTCGGTGAACCATTCCTTGGCCTGGGCCCAGGTAGGACCATCCGGATACATGGCGGTCTTCCAAGCGTCGACGTTGTCCTTCAGGATGCGGTCGTGATCAGGCCACAGGTAAGAGACTTTGCCGTTGATTGCATCGGTGTATTCCTGGCCCAAAGAGGCAGTGTACTTGTCGATGTTGGTCTGGCTGGAGACCTTCGGCTTGGTGATGTAGTCTTCCTTGGAGCCCTGAGCTGCAAGATCCTTGGTGTTCCACGGCACACCCATGGCGCGGTACATACCGCAGTTCCAGTCGGGGTCGTAGATTGCCTCTCCTGGAGGTTCGATGGCCTGGCAGCAGCAACCAAACATGCCGCCTGCACCCTGGGATACACGAGTGGAGTCAATCTCCATCCAGTGGTGGCAGGGGAAGATGACGTCTGCGTTGCCGTTGGTCGGCATGAACCACAGGTTGATTTCAGTGAAGAAGTCCATCTGAGCCATGGCGTTCCAAGCGCGAACGGTGTTAGCCATGTTCATGACGTCACCAGACTGGCAAACGCCACCATGGATAGCGTACAGCGTCGGCTTTACGGTCATTGCGAACGGCTCATCATGCAGAACATCCTTCATGACCTGAGCTTCGGACCAATCAGGATCCTGCAGGCATGCATCCCAGCAGGTGTTGGCGTCAGCCCAGCGAGCCCAGAAGCGGTTCAGCGGGAAGCGGTCGGCGTCAACCATGGCGGCCTGACGCGTGAAGATGGACTTCGGGTTCGGGTAGTACTTGGAGTTGTACATTGCGCCACCCATGCGCTTGGCGATAACGATGGCCTCTTCGTCGGAAGGAACCTTGTTGTCATAGCGCTCTGCGAGCGGGGAGTTCTCGTCGATAAGGTACTGGACGAAGTCCTGCATGTACTTAGCAACTTCATCGAGCGTGTAGTCGCGGCCATCCCACGTGATGCGGTTTTCCTCAGGAATCTCAGATGACTTCTGCATGTTGGAGCGACCCGGGTTGCCGTCGAACTGAGACTTACAGGAACCGCGGTTGCCGGCGGGCTCGTCGGAGTTACCGGTGATGCAGCTCATGATCTGCAGTGCACGGCAGTTCTGAATGGAGTTGCCGTTCTGGTCAGTTGCGAGCTGGAAGTGAACGCCGCCGTTGCCATGACGCGGGTCGATACGGGTCGTCCAGTGCTTGAGTGCTTCTTCAACCTTGGACCATTCAACACCAGTGATCTCGGTGACCTTGTCAGAAGTGTACTGGCTGGTCAAATCATGGAAGCCATCCCAAACGGTGCGGCACTTGTATTTCTTGCCGTCAACGAGTTCGACTTCAATTTCACCAGGGAACAGTGCGGGCTTCTTCGGAAGGCCCTTCGGATTGGTGGTAGCACCCTTCTCGTTGCCCTCGTCCCAGTACTTATCGTACTTGGAGTCGGCCGGGTCTGCCCACGTGGACTCGTCAGGCAGCCAGCAGTCAGCAATAAGGCCGGTCAGCGGATGCTTGATGAAAGAGCCAGAGGTCGGGATCTTGGAAGTTTCACCTTCCCACTTGCACACCTGGGAATCCCAGTAAGTCAAGCGCTCATTAGCTTCGTCCCAAACCATGAAGCGGTGGACAGAGCCACCTTCTTTAACGTCGGCCTCGGTGATGAGCTTGGTGCGCATATCAACGCCGCCGTTGCCTTCCCAGCGACGAGCAGTGGTCAGCCACGGCTTGTCGTCGCAGAACAGGAAGGTAGCATTCGACCAACGACGAACCATAGTATCGTCGTAGCCTTCGTTTTCGATAATCCAGTTCAGCATGCCTAAAGCCAGCGCGCCGTCAGTAGACGGACGAAGATTCAGCCAGCAGTCAGCTTCCTTGGAAATAGGAGTCATGCGCGGGTCAACAACAATGTGATAGTCGGCATGAGCGCGAACATCAGAAATGGTACGGTTCGTGGTGTCGTAGTTGGAGTACTCGACTGCGGTGCCCCACTGCAGGTACACCTTCGGCTCGGCTTCGACTTCCATCCACGGGGAACCCATTTCGTCGGTCATGATGCCGCCCCAGTGACGCGGGCCTTTGCATACCTGATAAGCCAGGTGAGCGTTCGGGGTGCCGAACAGCTGCTTCATGCCCTGGTAAGGGCCAAGCGACCAAACGCGGGACGTGCCGCACATAACCATGATGGACTGTCCACCATACTTGTCAACGACTTCGCCAAGGCCTTTGCCAACGAGCTCGAAAGCTTCGTCAAGCGTGATGCGAACCCAACCGGGATCGGCAACGCCTTTGGGGTTGGTGCGCTTGACAGGGTAGCGCAGACGGTCGGGATGGTAGGCGCACTGCATGGACGACTGCGACTTAGCGCAGCAATGGCCACGGGACTGAGGAGCGGACTCGTCGCCCTCAACCTTGATGGCTTTGCCGTCCTGGACGGTGACCCAAACGCCACATTCGACCTTACCGCAGGCACGGCAGCATGTACGAACATGCTTAACTTCACCTGTAGTGGTTTTGGTCGTCTCGGCAAGGGCCTTCATGGGAGCGGTCACTGAAGAGCTCACTGCCAAAGCGGCGCCGGTTGCGGCGGCTGCAGCGATGAAGCTACGACGAGACATTGTCAACTGTGCCATGAATTCACCTTTCCTTTCTTACGGTTCTCGTTTCAAAACGTTTCTTTGAGGCTATGGTTCAGACTTTCCCCTAACGGCGGTACCCTCTCTCGACCCTCCTCCAGTTAATCGAACCGCCGGCCTGAAGCCTCGATGTGTACCTTACGCGCGAAGGTGTTGCGGGTTTCATAGGGTTGTTATTATTTGGTCGCCAAAAGTGGGAATATGACCCGATTTGCACATCATATGACCTCTATGATTTTTTGTGTTTCCCCTGGTAGAACGCTTGCATATGATGTTTCTGATCAAGGAAGTAACATTTAAATGAGCCTTGTGTTATCATTTTTAAGAAGCGATTTCCTGAGGGGGTTACGCTTGCGGCATTTCATGTCGCTTTAGGGCATATTGGGGGGATAATCTTGAAATTACCTCACGTTACTATTGAGTATCGAGATGAGGAATCTGCTGGCGTGGGCAAAGTGTCTGTGCCGCTTATTTTTGGTTTTGGCATTCACTGGGCTTGGATCTTCGCTTTTATTTTTAGCGCCAGTGTCTTGTTTCCCTTGCAGTCAACAACTGTTGGGGTGGCTGCAACGTGTTCTTCTATGCTCTGCATGGCATTTACGCTTCTGGCGTATACGTTCCTCTTTAAGAAAATCAGGCCTTTGTTCCAGACAAAGCCTCAGCGTAGACGGATTCGCTTTGTAGGAACACTGATTGATTCTATTGGTGTTGTCCTTGTTATTGTTGCAGCACTTTTGCAGGTTGAATCAGCTGCACTTGTTGTCGTTATTGTGTCTGGCGTGCTTACTGGCGTTGGCTCGGCAGTGCTCATGATGAGTTACGGTGTTTCGTTCAGCATTTGCGATACCGCTGCAGCTGCAATGCAGTATGCGCTTTCGTGTTTGGTGGCGTGTACGATTTATGCGCTCATTTTAGTTCTTGATAGCGCGCTTCATCCCTTCGGTGCAATTGCTTCAGTGGTTATGCCTTGGCTTGAGTTGCTTTGCTTAAATGCAGCTTCTGGACAGCTTGTTGACAGAACTGAGTTTGTCACCATGATGATGCCGGTTAATCAGCGCAAATTGGCTATTCATTTAGGGCCTAGCGGCTTTGCTTTCGGCCTTCTGTTTGGGTATTTAGGCATCCATGCATTTCGTGAGGTAAATCAGCTAGTAGCGTACGGGTATTCGTTTAGTTTCGCTGCTTTCTCGGCTGGTATTGTGGCTTGCCTTTTGGTTATCGGCGTCATGCTCACCCAGCGCCAGCAGGCCAATTATGCATTTCGCACGTTAAACCCGATTGTTGCCTTTTTGATTGCTATCGTGGCGTATTTGATTTGTAGTGGGGTTTCTTTGTACACCCACGTACTTCTCCTTATTACCTACCTGCTTATTGAGGCCTGTATTTGGATTTCGCTTTCTGATATGTCGCAGAAGTTTCGTATCAGCCCATTTCATGTGTTTGGCGTAGGCCGAGGGTTTTTGGCACTCGGTGCAGTTATTACGACGCTTTGCATGTTGCTTCCTTCGCCATTTAATGAGTTCTTAAATTCGACCGATAGTATTTTGCCGTTTTCGCTGGTGTTGCTTGTGTTTGCTTCCTCGAGCTACCCACGCGATGCTGAAATTATTCGCACACTCGAGCGTGGGCGCAATTGCCTAGCTTTTTTGAATCCGCTCGATCCAGCGAACGAAGCAGCTAAGAATTTAAAGCAGGCACGACGTGCTGTACAAGACCAAGGTGCTTTATCCGCAGATGTTGCCCACGGTCAAGATGTTGCCGCTGCTGTCAGCGGTCAGGTTGACGCGGCCGCGGCCACAGGTGTTGTCGCAGGTGGCCAGACGGTTTATGGTGTTGCTTCGGCAAGCGCGGCTGCGGTGCCAAATTCGCAAGAAGCGTCTGATGGTGCCGACAAGCCCGGACTTTCCTCTGGTGCAGCCCGTGCGATTGAGGCATCGGCGCCTTTGAGTGGGGCCAAGCAGGTGGAAGCCGATCAGGACGAGGAGCGCATCGGCCGCTACAAGCGTCGTTGTTTGGCACTTGCCGATACATGTTTGCTTTCGCGCCGCGAAACTGAGGTGTTATTCCTGCTCGCAAAAGGCTATAACACCAAGATGATTCAAGAGCAGTTGTTTATTTCTGCTGGTACGGCAAATACGCATATGCGGCATGTGTATCGCAAATTAGACGTGCATTCGCAGCAAGACCTCATTCGTATGGTTGATGCTATTCAAGTGGAAGACGAAGACTGGAACTAGAACTTCTTACGTGCCACGACACAAAACGACCCGCCTAGGAATTTTCGGGCGGGTCGTTTGCGTTTATGCTGTTGGGGGTTAATTTTGACTGCAAGCCGGATTTGCGGCCGTCTAATCTGCTTGTAGTTTACTTTCGGTGATAGCTTCGGTTGCTTATGTAAACGAAGCCACTAAACTTTTAGCTTGCCGCAAGCAGTGGGCGCTTACTTAAATACGGCAGTTTTCACGAGCCAGTTATGGGCTTTCAGCCGCATGGCCATATTGCGGACCAAATACCAAGCGTCATTGTCGGCGATACTGCGACGTGCGACCTGTTCATTGCCGGGTGCAAGTTCATGCAGGGCTTCTTCCTCGTCGGCATCAGTGATGGTCATGTTGTAGTGGGCAAATAAGGCGTCAAGCGCAAGGCCTTGACGAAGCGACTCACGCGCTTGGCGCATGACGTTCACCTGGAACTGCTGCTCGCCACCTGCCTGCATTTTGGCGAAATCAGCAAGGCTCATGCCCGATGCTTCTGCGTTTTGCCTGATAGAATCCATCATATCACGCGCAGTGCGCTCAATAAGCTCGTCGGGGATGGATACGAGCAAACGCTTGGAAAGCTCTTCATCGATGCGCGCTTCGATATCTGCCGAATCGCCTTGATTTCCTTCCTTTTCAAGAAAGTCGCGCACAATTTCTTTGAATTCATTGACGGTTTTAGCGGTGGCTGACAGCTGCGATGCGACGAATTCGTCGGTAAGTTCGGGTACGTTGCGATGCTTTTTATCGAGTACATCGATAGCGCAACGGTATTTCACGATGTTGCCGTCGCTTTCCAAATTGTCGAACTCGAATTCCTTGTGCTCGTCAGTGTTCATGCCAACGACTTCATTCACAAACGGTGCCGGCATAACATCTTTCGACAATACAATGACCAGGCCATCTCCTGAAAGGCTCATGTCGGGGGCACCATTTACCAGTGTTGAAAGGTTTACTTGAACACAATCGCCTTCGCACACCGGCTCATCGGAATCTTCGTAGGTAACGAAGCGATTCATCTCGCGCATGAGCTGGGCGTTTATCTGTTCATCGGTTACCCTTGCAGTGGTTTTCTCAATGTATACCGGCTCATACGAGGAAAGCTCCAAATTTGGGCGAACGAAGACGTCGACATCGAATTCTAAGTCGGTCTTCTCAAGCATGCCCTCTTCGCTTTTTTTCACAGGCTCGGGGTTATATAACACCGGTAAATCCTGTTCACGCACATAGGGAAGCGCACAGCGCATGGCTACATAGCCAAGCATGCGCCCGTCGACTGTTTCCTTATCGAATTTTTTGACAAGCTGGTCATACAATGCTTGACCTGTGGCATTGATACCGCGTTCTTTGCCAAGGCCAACAAGTGCTTCACCGGCTAGACTTGCTTTGTGTGCGCCTGTGATTGAAAAGCGAATGCGCCGTTTGATACCGCCGAGCATCTCTTGCTCGGAAATTACGCTAATAGACATATATTTCTCCTGGTCAGCTTATCGTTCAAATACCTGATCGGTGTTCATCATCGTTTTCTGGATATTCCAGATAGTGTGTGCGCCGCTACGTTTAATGGCTAGTGGTTTCATTTCGTACGCATCGGTTGCGCCTGCGAACATTTCGCGTGCGAACACTTCTTCAGAAATGGTAATGGCGTCTGCAGGGCAGATTTTCTCGCAGCTACGGCATTTCACGCAATCGCCAGGGTAGTGCTCGACACCGAAAGGCTCGCCCGAATCGTCGTCTTCGCCGAATTTCTTAAGCGCGCCTGTTGGGCAGAACACCGCACACATGCGACACGATTGGCACTTGTCAGTGTCGATGATAACGTGTCCCCATAGCCGCGTGTCAATCATGACATCTTCCGGGTCGCCGAAGGTGGCCAGTGCGTCAAGCAGGCGCTCTCGACGGTCGGGTAGGAAGTGGGGAAGAGTGCCGTCGGCCATGCATTTGACGTAGTTCTTCGTTCGTTGTGGGCTGAATTGTTCGCCTGTGACCTCTGCTGCTGCAAACTCAGCGAGTACACCCCCAACGCGTCGCGCTTCCTTGCTCCCCTCTTCGAAGGCGTAGCGCTTTGATTTATCGAACTCCTGATCATCTGCGATTTTCGTGCAGCTGGGGAACTTCGTGGTCACACGTACATTCATTGTTTGGCGCCATGCTTCAAGCAAAGTTTTCTCCGTTGCGAGTACGTCCTGTAGCATGTTCCAGCCGCAGACGTGGTCGCATTCGGCGCAGGTGCCGTGTACCAGCACCACTTCGTTTCCTTCAGACGCCATAAGCGTGAGCACTGATTCTTCAATGCGTCCCATGCATTCGACGCGCACAACTTTATCTTCGTCAAAAAGTCCTTGCGCCTGGGCGGCAATCTGCGAGCAGGCGATGGTAACAACGCCGTCGCAGGCTTGAGCTGCCACGCGACAGCTGTCGATGAATTCAGTGTCATTTGGATGATGTGCCTCAAGGCAGCATGTCGGGCAAATGGTGGCGCAAGTTCCGCACCCGATGCATTTTTCCGGCGTGATAATAAGTTGCTCAGCTTGTTCGTCATAATGAATGCACCCAGATGTGCAAACGCTTGCGCAGCGCAAGCAATCGGCATGGCGGTTTCGAACAAGTGCGCAGCGGTCCTGATGGACAGTAATGTATGGGCTGTCAACTTTTTCAATTAGCCCGAGCATATTTGCAACGCTTGGCATGGCTCCCCCCTTTGAAATCTTTGCAGTATGAGCCTTGAACTGCGGATACTTGTATCATAGCGACTCTTTTGCGCCCAAAATCATAGGGCTGATATTATTGTCGGCTCACATACGCTCATATACTGCATCGCAGAGTACGGGGAGAGATAAGAAAGGGGTTTTATCTATGGCACTCATTAGACCATCCATGACGCTGATCTTCGATTTGGACGATCGTCTGTGGTCCGAAGACACTGAGCTTGAGCTTAAGCGCTGCTATACATTTGTGAGCACGCCGCTTGTGCGCCATCATGCTCCGGCATCCGAAGATGATCCAATCAGCAATACTGCCCGCACCATAATCTCATTCGGTCAACGTAAGTATCTGCATTCGGCAGACGAGGGCGCTGACGAACTATGGGATGACGTGATGGAGCAATGGCTCGGCAATATCCTTCATAAGATTGGTTCCAACATGAAGGCGTTTAACCGCCGCCAGCGCCTTATTGGTTTGCCTGAGATCGTGTTCGACAAATTCGATATCGAACTTCAGGGTGGCGAATTTACGGTGAGCCTGCATCCAGACCTTTTAGGGTTTGTACCTTCCGAGCTTAACGCCGCCATTACTATGGCGCGCTCGCTTTTGAATGATGGTACGTTTAAGGATGCATCGCGCGTCCGCATTCCTGCTGACGATTCTTACGCTTCGCAGCAAGAGATTGCTTTCAAGGCTTGGCAAGAAGAGCATCCCGAACCTGAGGAAGTTGAAGAAAATGTATCCACCAAGGAGGAAGAAGCTCCCGAGGTTGATTACTTCAGCGAGGAATGGCTCGAGTATGACCGCAAGCGCAAAAGCTACGAGAACACAGCCGTGCCGATTACTGACTCTGACGAACTTCCGCAAATTGAGCGTGAAGAAGAAGTTGAGCCGCCCGAGCCCTTCAGCTTTGAGGTCGACTACACCGTGTGGTCCGTTGAATTTGCTGACGGTACATCGCGCCGCTACGACTCTTCTGCATTAGCTTTTGTGGAGTAGCACTATGGAAGCAACCACCAACGACTCACCTCGTCAAGCATGCGAGTGGATGTACGTGAAGTGGGAAAGCCCCGAAGCCGAGCTTGACGGGGTAGCCCGCCTGCTTGAGACGTTCACGTTTCGTGAAATTGACGATGCGAACGATTTAGCCATCGCAGTGCCAAATATGATGTGGGCGGTATCTGCGCGTCAAGCATGCGAGAAAGCTGGTATAGCAGCTTCCATCCGTGCTTCGCATGTCCACCTAAGTGCAAACACGAGGTCGCGCTTGGCGCTGCTGAACGTTATCTCGCATCCGTCTGATCCGGAAATGCTTGCCCAGTGGCAAGCGTCGGGCCATACCAGCGAGGAACTTAACGCGCTGCTTGAACGCTATGGCTCCGCGCGTGCGCAGGCTCTTATTCGCTTGACAGATTTGCGCAGCTGCCCGGAACTTTCGCATGCGCTTTTGCACGTTTGCGGCGATGAATCAGCGAGCGAACTTTTCGACATTGTGTGTGAGCAGCTTGAGCACCCAACGCAACCCGAGGGTCTGCACGTAGTTTCAATTGTGCCGTATACGCACTTGCAGGGCAGCTATTCTCAGGTGTTCATGGTTGGATGCGTAGAAGGCCTCATTCCAGGTGCTGATACTGAAGGCGAAAGCGAAGCGGCGCACACAGCACGAAAGCAGGCCGAAGAGGCATTTTTGGGTGCCGCAAGTCATGCGACGAAGCGTCTGTACTTTTCCGGGTTCGCAAAAGCTGATGCGCAATTCGCGCGTGCGAATCACATTGCTTTTACGCGCACGAAGCGCGAGGGGGACCGTGAGGTGGCGCTATGCCGCATAAGCCCACTGTTTGGGCTGTTTGGCAGCGCGCGTCCATCAACGCTAGGCGGTCAAGTGCTTCTACGTACGTACAAACTTAACTGACGAAACCGCAAGGAGGAGATTATGGCGGATTTTGATTTGAAAAATTTCTCGTTCAATGTCGAGGAGGGCGCTTTCTCTTTCGAAGGTCCTGAAACGATGGACGAAGGCGACGCTGATCCGGGCATATTTTTGCCGAATACTGAAGGGCGCACCGAGTTTTTACCGCCCGATGTTGACCGCATTCCGCAAATTCCGGATATGGTTGATAACGAAACACCCGATTACGACAAGCGTCCGGCAGCAGAGCGTACAACTGAGCTGTTCAACAATATGAACCCGCATCGTCGTGTTTTGTATGGCGTACTGCGTGCCATGAAAGACCCGATTTCTAACGACGCGGCAAACGAGCAAATTGAAGCGCTGCGCGCGCATAAGTTCTCGGTGTATTCGCCATCCAATATTTGCTCGATGCTTGAAACTGCTGGCGCAATTAATCGTGTGCTCGAAGACGGAACGCTGTACAGCGAGTACGAGCCCGAGCCGAAAATCGTCACTATCGATGGCGTGGAGTATTGGGAACCCACTCCGGCACCCGAGCCGTACTGGCAGATCACTGAAGCTGGCACGGCACAGCTGGAAAGCTATAACCCTCAGCAGAAGCTTGACGAGCAGTTTGCCCGCGAGCCCGAATTCTTGAAGCTGTACAAGCGCATCCTTGTTATGGGTGCCGAGGGTGAGGGCAAGACGATGAAGCAGTTCTCAGCTGCCGTCGACTCCGATCCACTTGTTGCCACTGAGCCGCGCGATTACTTCGTGCAGCACTTCGTTGAAGCGCTCGAGCGCTGTGAGGCTGTGGCATGGTACGGCAAAACTTGGAAGACAACCGAACTGGGCAAACGTGCTCTTGAAGGCGCGCTTGCCGATGTTGTTGACGATTATGTGCCTGAAGACGAAACACAGCCCTTTGAAACCGAAACGCAAGGCGTGAACTGGTAGGAGGATATGACTATGACTGATACGAATACCGCCTGCGAGACGGGCGTCGAAGAACTGATCACCTTGAACGAAGGCCGCGCGACCACGTATGGTTTTCTGGCCCGACTGTATCGCGAGGAATGCTCGCAGGAGCTTATTGACGAGCTGTACGGTTTGCATTATCGCGTTTCTACGGGTAATGAAAACCTTGACCGCGGCCATAAGCTCATTGCTACCTGGCTTTCGGGGCTTTGGGAGAATTCCTGTACGGAACTTTCGGCCGACTATATGCGCACCTTCTTTGGCCATGGTTATTCTGGCCATGCTGCGGCGTATCCGTTTGAGAGCGTTTACGCTTCCGAGAAGCGCCTGCTTATGCAGGGTGCCCGCGACGAGATTTTGGCGCTGTATCGCGCTGAGGGCCTAGACAAGCAAGATTCCTGGAAAGAGGGCGAAGACCATATCGCGCTTGAAATGGAATATATGCAGATCCTGATTGGTCGCACCATCGATGCGCTGCGCGAAGGTCGCGATGACGATGCATTCCACTATGTCAAGAAGCAATACAACTTCATGGAGGACCACTTGGGCGCGTGGGCTCCGCTGCTCACCGAGCAGATGCGCGGTTTCTGCCGCACGAAGTTCTACGAGGGCTTGGCGTATATGACCGATGGCTTCTTGGAAGTTGATCGTGAACTGATGGAGGACATGCTGTCCGCTGGTGAAGACGAGGACGGCGAAGCTGCCGCCGATAGCGCCACTGATACAGCTGCCGAATAGGTAAGGTCTGCCCGCTCATTAATACGGCGGGCAGATGAAGTTGCAAGCGAGTTTGCAAGGGCTCGCACGAGTAAGGGGGAATTTTCCTATGGAGGAGGAAGGCAAGACGTACGCGGGAATGTCTCGCCGTGCGTTCGCCTTGGGCACAGGCGGTGCAGTTGTGCTGCTGGCTATGGGCGGCCTGAAGGCCGTTCCGGCGCAGGCAGTTGTCCGCCCGCCTGGTGGCCAAGACGAGAACCATGTGGTCAGTGCTTGCGTGCGTTGTGAACGCTGCATCGAAGCATGCCCACGAAATGCATTGCGTGCTTCACATCTGGAAGAAGGCATTTTGGGCACGCGCCTGCCAACCGCTAATTTCGATGTGGGTTGGTGCGATTTCTGCACCGAGGAGAATGGCGGGGTGCCGCTGTGCGTTGCTGCGTGCCCGACTGCAGCGCTGCGTCTTGACGCAGGTGCCACAGCGCAGAACACCATCATCGGTAAGGCAGTACTTAAGGGCGATTGGTGCTTGGCATGGAACCGCTACAACGGTTGCCGCTTCTGCTATGATGCCTGCCCCTACGAAGCTATCACGCTCGATGAATTTGGTCGTCCTGTTGTTCATCAGGACAAATGCAACGGTTGTGGTGCGTGTCAGCAAGTGTGCGTGTCGCTGCAGGAAGGTTCAATCGTCGAGGGCGCAACACATCGCGCCATCACGGTTGTACCGCTTGATCAGGCCGGCGAATAGGGGGAAATCATGAACTTGAAAACGTTACGCATTCTGATTCCCTTGGCTGTGTTGCTGCTTGCAGGTGTGGGCTTCGTTGCTCATGTCGGCATCGGTGATCTGTCGGCTATCGGCTGGTCCTCAATCTCGGTGCTCTGCCCGCTTGGCGCTCTTGGCACCATGCTGGCTTCGAAAACACTTGTGCCTCATGCGGTGATTTCGCTCATTATTGCTATTGTTGCAATCTTTTTACTTGGTCGCGCGTTCTGCGGCTGGATTTGCCCGGTTCCGGTTGTGTCGAAGTTGCGCACCGCGTTCTCGCGTCCAGAAAGCGCTAAGAAGGCCGACGTTGATGCTGCTGCTGAAGATTCTGACAAGGCTGAAGGTGCCGCAAAGCCGCTTTCAGCTAAGGAAAAGGCGATGCTTAAAGGAGCTTGCCACAACCATGTGTGCAAGCCCGAAGACCGACCGAACAACTCACGCAACCTGGTGCTCGGCGGAGCCTTGCTTTCCGCAGCTATCTTTGGTTTCCCGGTATTTTGCCTGATTTGCCCGATTGGTTTGACGTTTGCGCTGGTGTTCGTGCTTATCGCGCTGTTCGGCTCCGGCGATGTAACGTGGTCGGTAGTGGCGATTCCTGTGCTTTTAGCTGTGGAGGTTGTTTTCTTCCGCAAGTGGTGCAGTCATATCTGTCCGCTGTCTGCACTTATGAGCCTTATCGGTAAGGTGAACCGCACGTTCCGCCCACAGGTAAACGAAGAGAAGTGTGTCGAGAATACCAAGGGTGCTACTTGTGGTAAGTGTGCGCAGGTGTGCGAGCAGGGTATCGACCCGCGCCACCCCGAACTCGGTAGCTCTTGGTCTGAGTGCACGCGTTGCGGCGAGTGCATTAAGGTATGCCCTGGCAATGCCATTAAGCTTGCGGTGCTGGTGAGCAACAACTCTGGTGGTAGCAAACCGCAAAAGGAACTGGTAGCTGCTGCCGATATGGAAACGCAAACAGAAGCTGTGAAAGCGCAAGCCGAAAAGGCTGAAGCTGCACCCGCGCAAGCCGAAGCTGCACCCGCGCAGGCTGCAAAAGCTGAAGCTTCAACGCCAGCTTCTGAGGCTTAGTTGACTATTCAATTTCGACTTCGCTGAATTACGTGCTTGAAGACGAGTCGGGTCGCGCGATATATCGTTTGTGCGATCCGACCGCCTGAGACGACGTGCCTGCGCAAACATGCAAACAGGCACGTTGCCCCAGGCGACCCGGGTGCTCTCTCCCCATGAATTGAGCCCTGATTTCATAGCCCGGGTCGTCTCTCTCTCCTATTTTAGAAGGGAAACTTTTAGCATGGAAGAACGTCTTTATAATTTGGATGAGAAACTAGCACCAAACGAAGTTCGTTTGATTATGGGCGCTCCGCAATCGGGGCGCACTTCTGCGTTGTGCGAGATTGCTCGTGAGAAAGTTGCAGCTGGGGCAAATGTTCTGTTCGTTTGTACGACAGAGCCGGGGCTTCGTGCGGTTTCCGAGCAGCTGGCTGATGCGCCCGGCGATTCGCTTTGCATCGCAACGCCACAAGATGCAGCATTGCGTGTGCTTGACACTCCTGAAGCTCGTGACGCATTCGGCCGCACTCCGCACATCCTTGAACGCTATGAAGAAGACATTCTTATGGATGACATGCGCGTTTCTCAGATGAAGAACAAGCGCTTACGATCGCTTTCCGGTTATATGTTTGCTGGTTGGTCTAACTTGTCTGACGATAGGTGGGAACAAACCTATGAGGAAGACCTGTTTGTGGAACGCTTGCATTCTAATCTGCGTTTGACCGGCGGCATACTTGCCTGCGAAGCAGCGAATTTGGCGTTGAAGGTTCTGCGTGCTCATGACGACGTACGAGCCCAGCAGTCTTATGACTGGGTGATTGTTGACGATTTTGAGCTTGCAAGCCGCGCTTCGCAGCATTTACTACGCGCATTGGCACGCGTGGGGTTTGTGGCTGCATCGGCATCTCGTCCAGGCGCAGCTTCGATGCTGGAGCCGTATCCGTGCTATGAAGGCGCTCGTGAGCTGGTTGAAGCTGTGCCGCATACTCAGGTGGAAATACGCGACACATCTGCTCAGCCTGTAGCTATTCAGAATGCAATTGCTGGCCTTGCGACTGACGCTGCCTTGACAAGTCTTATTCCTGCTAATGCAGATATTTCTTCTAGCGACTCTGTTGTTCAACCTGCTGCGGTAGCCAAGTCTGCTGCGGAAGCCCGGGCCGACGAGGCAGCTCAAACTGGCAAGACAACAGAGTCCGACGCAAATTCGCAATGTGATGCAAGCGGCAACAGCGCGCTTTCTGTCCATATGGAAGTAAGCCCCGAGGCTGAAATGCAAGTGATAGCTCAAACAGCTGCTGATGCACTTTCTCGTGGTGAAAGCGTTTTGATTATCGGCGGTGAAAAGCTGTGGCGCCGCAATATTGTGAAGAACTTTGCGCGTGTTGGCTTGCCAATTTCTGAGCCAGCAAAAAATGGAATGCGTGGACGTGATTTAGAGGACGAAAAAGTTGCAAGCAAACTTGAGCGTGCGGCTTTGGCTCGCTTGCGTGAAAACTCTGATGACAATCTCGCTTGGCGAACCATGTTAGCTGTCGGCGATCACGTTGGCCGTTCGGCGGCAATCAATCGCGTGCGCTTGGCTGTTGAAGACAAAATGATAGGTTCCGCTGAAGGTACTGAAAGCGCCGGTGGTTCGAACGCAGCCGCCACTACGCCAACTCGCTTACGCGAGGCGATGGAACAGCTTATCTCAGAAGGTATCGACGTTCCTGATATCGATTGTCCGCTTATCGACGACCTTGTTAATGCGTATACGCGCACGAAAGAGGCACTTGCTGCTGTACCTGACTCGAATGATACGGCAAGTTACTCTGATTCGGCCAATAGAGCAACGGCCGTCAAGACAGCTCACACGGCCGACGCATTAAATTCGCCCGCCCCTATAGGCCCCTCCATCTTGGTCTGCTCACTTGACGATATCGCTGGTCGTAGAGCTGATACAGTAATTCTTGGCGCGTTTGTGAATGGTGTCGTTCCGTGTCGTGAATACCTCGACCCAGCAGGAATCGTTGGCGCAGCGAAAGAGCGCGAGCATACAAAAGATATGCGCCGTGTATACGGGGCACTACAGACTGCTCGCAAGCAACTTGTCGTCTCGGGCTTCACCGCTGCAAATTTAGCCGTCGCTGAAACCATGGATTTGCATATCGCATCAATTAAATTGCGCAGTGGTATTCGTATGGCGAAGATTGAACCGAGCGAGTATCTGGCCCTGCTTTCGCCAAACGATGCACGCAATTAAATCTGCTTGCTGCTAACTGCGTCGCGAAGCCCAACAGACGCTAGCAAACATAATTAAGACAATACCTGTTGCTGTTTCTTGGGTAGCATGCAGGAGCCACGGTTTCTGCATGCATATGCTTTCCTGTGCCCACGATTATGGAGGCGGTATGCAGAAGCTTTGTGCAAACCGCCTAATTCGCGTGTCTGTGCGTACATAATCCCAGTTCGCCAACGTTTGAGAAGAACAAACCTATTCCTCGCCGCTATAATCTTGCAAGTTTGAGTTCTGCGCGTACACCTTAAACGCATCCGAGCAAAAGGCGCAGAACCGTAAGTGGGCATCCTTAACGGAAACTGGGAAGCCTGCAAGCATGCCGGGGAGCATGCGACAGGTTGCGGCCTGTGCATATGCGCGGCCCGTAAAAGGAGATAAGGTGCTAGATCAGTTTTTCTCACAGGTCTCGTTCGTTGACATCTTCAATTTTTGCGTTTTCATTACTTTCACTCTTTGCTATACCTACCAGCTGTATTACGTGCTTGTTGTCTTGACGCGCAAGCCAAAAGAGCGCACCGCTAAGCGTAACCATAAGTACGCTGTGGTAATTAGCGCGCGTAATGAAGCTGCGGTCATTAGTCAGCTTATTCACTCTATTAAGGTGCAGAATTACCCGACTGAACTTATCGATGTGTTTGTCATCGCCGACAATTGCACCGATGACACAGCCAAGGTTGCCGCTGATGCAGGCGCTATCGTGTTCACCCGCGAAAATACCGAGCAGGTAGGCAAGGGTTACGCGCTTGATTACGGTTTTTCTATCATTCGCAGCCAGTATGCCGACCGTGGCTATGAGGCTTATTTCGTGTTCGACGCCGATAACGTGCTTGATGTGAATTACTTCCGCGAGATGAACAAAACCTTCGACAATGGTGCTGTGGCATCTACCAGCTATCGTAATTCGAAGAACTATGATTCAAACTGGATTTCCGCAGGTTACGCTGTTTGGTTCCTCCGTGAGGCTAAGTTCTTGAATCAAGCACGCTTAACCCTGAATACTTCCTGCGCTATTTCGGGCACCGGCTTCTTTATTTCCGCTAAGGTTATCGATCGTGCCGGCGGTTGGAAATGGCATCTGCTCACCGAGGATATTGAGTTTTCGGCAAACACCATTTTGGAAGGCGAGCGCATTAGCTACACGCCGACTGCAGTTCTATATGACGAGCAGCCCATCACCTTCCGCGATTCATGGAATCAGCGCTTCCGTTGGGCTAAGGGTTTCTATCAGGTGTTTTGGCATTATGGTGCTCGCCTGTTCAAGGGTATTGCCACTAACCCTAAGGGCAGCCGTTTTGCCTGCTACGACATGCTGATGACCATTGCTCCGGGCATGCTTTTGACCATCATAAGCATTCTGTTTAATGCAATTATTATTACGCTGGCAGCACTTGGTCTTATGTCTACCGGTATCATGATTGCCTCATCGATTTCGTCGATTTGCTTCTGCCTTATCAACTATTTTGTGTTCATGTTTATGTTCGGCGTGCTTACTACGTTTGTGGAATGGGATTCAATCCGCTCAACAACGGGTAAGAAAATTAAGTATATGTTTACTTTCCCGCTGTTCATGCTGACCTATATTCCGATTGCAATCGTTGCGTTGTTTAAGAAGTGCAACTGGAAGCCTATCAAGCACTCCATCAATGTTGACGTTGCTGAATTCAGCACAAGCGAGGCAAATTCGAAGAAGCAGGGACGCGCTTAAAGCATTCGCGTTACTCTTGCGTAGTTGTTGACAAGGCGGCCTGCATTCAGTGTGGGCCGCTTTTTTCTGTGCTAAACGCGAGCGAAAGTTATGCAATGTACGGTTTGTGCACCTGCGGCTTTTAGTGCAATTGTGGCTGCGCAGACTGTTGCGCCAGTCGTGCAAACGTCGTCGACTAAAACGATATGCGGTGGGCATATAAGCCCCGGCAGAACATGGAATGCACCTGCAAGATTGCGTGCGCGACCACTACGACCAAGACTGCGCTGGTCGGCGGTACGAGGGCGTGCAAGCATGTTCGCGAACGGAAGCCCTAGTGTTTGCGCTAAAGCGCGCGCAAGTTCTTCTGCGTGGTCAAAGCCACGCCGTTGTTTTGCTGCAAACGTTGCTGGCACCGATGTGATAGTAGGTCGGCAATATGTCCAATTAGGTGGAACTTGCGGCGCGATTGCGTGTACCATGTCGTGAACAAGCCTGCGCTCTCCGGCGTCTTTCCAGGTGCGAACAATTGCTGCGGCTGCATCATCAAATGCAACAGCCGAAGCCATGCCATCATAAGGTAACGTGTCAAGTCCTAACTCTTCTAACATCAGGTCATTGCACTCACAGCATTGCACACGGCCGGCGGGCGCTCCGCACATCGGGCACGCGCGCCACCAGTCTATATAGGCAAGTTTTAAACGGCACTTTGGGCACAAGGTGTACCCAGGGGCATCGCAAACAGCACAACGTGTCGGCCATAGCGTTTCGGCTATAGCTTCGGTCCCGGTATGGATATACCACAGGGCCCCTTCTGTATTTTCAGGCGAATTTCCCATACTTTTAGCCTATACAACAGTTCTTGCACATGCCTAGCCGCACTGCTTCATTTTGCTAGCGCAACTGAGTTAAAAACCTAGCACTGCGCAATATCTAGTAACTTTTGTTGGCCTTGCCTGCAGATTCTGTACATTCGCCAGTATCTATGCATGCTTCTGATAAACTATCCAGCAACTTCTTTCGGGTCTGTAGTTGCGGGTCGAATGTGGCCCTAGTCCATGGCAGATGCGGTCAAAAGGATCCACGTAAGCCGCGCCTGGCGCGACGATCACGGCGTATCCTAGAGGTAAGACGCACCCCTTGTTTATATGAGCGGCATCCCGTCGCGACGGGGGAGAGGGTCAAGCGCAAGCGCAGCCCCAGTGCGCGAGTGTGGGGTCGAAAACTAGGTCAGTCGGAAGAAGCTGTATGTATTGGATCGATGAAAGAAGCTTGTTAATGAAGCAGTTCAAACGTTTCTTTGTTGCCTGTGTTGCGGCTTGCGCCGTTGTGGCAATGGTCGCACTTTGCGGATGCTCTTCTAACGAGAGCACCTATACGCCTGCGACAAAGACTCCCGTTGTGTCCAAGCCTACCATCAGCGAAGATGGTGTGTTGCGTGTTGGTGTGAATTCTGACGACGGCAATGCTCCTTTGGCTGGAACCACAGGCAAGCAGAAGACGGTTGGCATCGATGTCGACATGGCTGCTGCAATCGCTGACGAAATGGGTCTAAAGCTTGAAATTGTCAATGTTGGCAATAATGCTTCAACTGCACTTTCTGCCGGCACCGTTGACATTGTTATGGGTGTGAATAAGTCTGATTCCTCTAACACATTCTGGACTTCTGACGCATATTTGCCCACGTCAACTGCTTTGTTCGCACTTTCTTCTAGCGGTCTTTCAACTCCGCAGAATGCAGCTTCTACCACAATTGCTGTGCAGGTACAAACGAATAGTGCTTGGGCTGTTGCAAATGAGTTCGATGCAGCTACGGTGACCAGCAGCGATTCTTTGAAGTCTGCCTTTGAAGCTTTGAGTTCTAACAGTGTGCAGTATGTTGCAGCCGATGCGGTTTCTGGCACCTATCTTGCAAACAGCAACGGCATTTCCGTGAAACCTGTTGCCTTGCTGCAGGCGGCTTCTGGCTATGCGGTTGGCGTACTCGACGGAAACACTCAGCTTAAGCAGGCAATTTCTACGGCAATTTCAACCATTACTTCCAATGGCACCTCTACGGTTATTCAGAAGAAATGGCTTGGAACTGTGCTTGATTTCTCTGGTTTGAAGGTTTTAAGCACTACGAGCACGACAAATAAGACAGATAGCAGCTCCGATAGCTCTGCTACATCTTCGGATAGTTCTTCGGATTCAAACTCGACGTCTACGAGCGCCACTGGCACCACTGATTCGACCGACGCCACTACAACTACCACCACATCTGACAGTACGGCTACTACCGGCACAGACGCGACCACAACTACTTCTACAACCACAACGACTACCACTACAACAACTGATGGCAGTGCTACCACCGCAACAACTACCAATTAGCGTTCGGTCTTTGTGCTCTTTGCGCCCCCGATGGTTTTATCGGGGGCGTTTTTGTTGGGAGTAGTTATTTTTGTTCGACGTGTAACTGCTTTGGCTCATTTGTTTGTGGGCGCGCCGGTGCTATCTGTGAATTTCTGTCAGCCTCGTTGATTTTCTTGACTTAAAGCAAACTTCAAGTGTTTAACTACAGG
>CAVEUW010000006.1:37708-56066 GCA_963619015.1 Senegalimassilia sp.
ACCCTACAAGTACAAACCCTACAAGTGACAGCGCTCTGAACGACAATGTTGTGGCGCAATTGCTTAAACGCGTAGCTGCTGGTGAAGTTTCGCCTGAGGCAGCTGCAGCTGAGCTTGAAGGCGCTTCGTTTAAAGACCTTGGTTTCGCTAAAGTTGATACGGGACGCGCAGTTCGAACAGGTGCTGGCGAAGTAGTGTATGGGTCAGGAAAAACGGCTGAACAAATTGCAGATATTTGTTTTGCCCTTGCAGCTTCAGGCCAAAAATGCGTACTTGTGACCAGGTTAGACGTCGAAAAGGCAGATCAAGTGGGCACGTTGCTCGAGCAAAAGAGCCAAGACATTGCTTTTGAATATCGCGAGCTTCCAAAACTTGGTATTTACGGTACGCTTCCACAACCGAGTCGTGATAGTTATGTTGCTGTGGCTTGTGCGGGAACTTCCGATTTGTATTGCGCAGAAGAAGCTGCAGTTACAGCAGAAGTTCTTGGGTCGCGAGTAGTCCGCCTGTACGATGTTGGAGTGGCAGGCATTCACCGCTTGCTTTCGCAGGCTGACAAAATTCAGGGTGCAAGCTGCATTGTCGCCTGCGCCGGGATGGAAGGCGCGCTCGCATCGGTTGTTGCTGGGATGGCGTCATGTCCTGTTATTGCGGTGCCAACATCAGTTGGCTATGGCGCAAGTTTTCAGGGGCTTGCGGCTTTGCTTGCGATGCTGAACTCTTGCGCGTCGGGTGTGTCGGTCGTAAACATTGATAACGGCTTTGGCGCTGGCTTTCAGGCGCATATGATTGAACGAGGAACTACTACTTGTGAAGGGAAACATGCTATGAGTGAATTGCGTTGGAACTTGTCGGAAGCCGCAACGCGTGCGCAGGTGCTTAACGATACGCTTTTGCAGCTTGAACCGAACGCACGAGAAGCGCTTGAAGCTGCAGCTGATGCGGCTGGCGTTCCCGAAAAGCATCATCATGACATTGCGGAAGTGTCTGCAACTATCGACGCACTTAACGTAAGCGATCGTGTTCGTGCAGATATGCATGCTATTTATGACATCCTGGCGCAAGCTGAGGCAACTGCTCATGGTGTGGAAGTGAACGAAACGCACTTCCATGAAGTAGGCGAAGGCCTGCGTATTCGTAATACCCTGCTTGTCTGCTTGGCTATTGAGAAGGCAAACCCCTCGCGCATTGTGGCAACTTCGGCGCAAACGGGCGAAGGCACTATCACGTGCGCTCATGGACAGCTTTCAATTCCTGCTCCGGCGACCGCGACAATTATTGCGCGCGGTATTCCCACCTGTGAAAACAAGCTGCCTGGCGAGCGCATGACGCCTACTAGTGCTGCTATCATTCTTCATTTTGTTGATGCGTTTGAATAGGGAAGTCGTGGCGTTTGAGGCTTGCGTCTTATCAAGCAGTGCCTTTTCGGGCCGTGGCTTTTAAGGGTCGTCAGATCGCGCGGGCTGCTAGATTACGGGGGCTGCCAAATTACACGGACGGCTAGATTACGCGGGCTGCTACTTCTTCAAGCGCACGGGCTGTCAAATTGCACATGCTGCTACTTCCTTAAGCACACAGGTAAGTTAAAACATGGGGCAGGGGTGTACCTTCTGCCCCATGTTTTGTTATTCGTTTAGTAAATCAATCAGGGTAAGGCCGGCTTTAGAGCCTTCCAAAATGTCTTTGTTACCAAACGCACAAATCATGTTTTGTTCGGCTGCGCGCTTCACGTCGCAGGCAAGCTCGTGCAGTTGCTTCGGGGTAGTAGCAATCATCTCTGATCGAGTGCGCGCTCTGTCTTCAGGGGTGCGGCCGGTGAAGTAGTCGCCGTCAAGGCGCCTGATAAGCGCACGTGTTTTCAGTGGCGCGTCAAAGCCGGCTACTGTGCTTACAATGTAGCCGTCCATTTCGTCGGCACTTGGCTCAAATTCGGTAAGCCATGCAGCGGATTCTGCAAAGCGTGCAAGTGTTTCATCCAAATGTGGGTCGCGGTAGGAGTAGAAACGCAGCGTGCCTGAACGGGCAGCCTGAAAGCCTGCGCCATAAGCGCCACCCTTTACACGAACCTCATTCCACAAAAAGTCGTAAGACAGAGCACGTACTGCGATTTGCCATGCTCCGGTGTAGTCGCCCGTATGAAAGCCTCTTCTATCTGCTGCAAGTGATGCGTAGCAAACGTCGCTTGGAACAATGAAAGCCTCGTTGCGCGCAATAGGCTGCGGGACTTCTAAAGCCTGCGTGGCGGCCACGGGATCCGTGCTGCAAACTGCAGAGGTTTCCGTGCGATCAAAGCCTGCTGAGGTAACAAATTCTTGGAGCGCGTCGTCGGTGCCGGCAAACGAGAACATCATGTTTTCAGGGGTGAAAATGCGTTTCGCTAATTCGGCAAGCTTTTGGGAAAGGTCACCTTCACGCTGCTCAAATTCGGCAAGCAATTGCTTCATGAAGCGATAGAAGTCAACGCCTCCGACTTGCTGACGAACTACGCCTGCTGGCAGGTAATAGGACGTGGCGCGTGACATTGCTGCCGCATGGCCTGCGTTGGCAAACGATTGCTCACAGCCAATACGGCGCTGCTCGAGGACATCTTTGATTTTTGCAGTGTCAGAAAAATCAGAACTCGAAATAATTTCGGTCGGAAGCGCGCCAAGCCAGTCGACATTTTCGCCAAGTGAAGAAGCGGCTACTACAAATTTTGGATGCACGTTATTCGCGTCGTGCTCGTCTTCATGGACTTCAATGAAGAAGCTTAAGCTGCCCAGCTTACCATTTGAAAGCGTATCGATTTCGGCTGCGCTGTGTTTGCTTGTTGCGAGCTTGCCAAGGCAAAGCGCTAAAACGCTGGCGTACTGAAGTTCTTCAAAAGTTACGTTTGATAGATCAAAGTAGCGGTAGGAGTACACAAGACCACGCGTGCTTACGTTGTGTCGAATGCAAGTATGACCTGCGACTTCTTCAACCGTTGGTGCAGGACGTACAGGAGCGGCGCAAATGTCGCTTACGTGCAGTTGCGGTAAGGTTGCAAGTGCTTCGGGCGTGTCGGGGGCTTCTTGGCGCTTTCGTAGTTCGGCAACATTTTTGCGAATGCAGTCAAAGTCGTCTTCGTTATAGTTGGCGCAAACCGCTGCTGCGCGTTCAAATTCGTCTGGCTCACCCTCAATTGTTTCGCAAGGCACAATTTCAACTTCAGCCATATGGGCGTTGTCTAGGAATACGTCGCGAATAATCTGTTCGAAATATCCCTGGTCAATAGCCTTGCGAAGGAAAGCGAAATCTTCATTGTATTTTAAATAGGTAGTCGGCATGTTGTCGTCGTAGAGCCACCCGCACAATGCCGACATCGTAAGTGCAACGCCATCAGCGACGCCGAAATCACGTTCGCGCATAATAAATTCTGCACGCGATAGCGATGCTTCTATAAGTGCATGGTCAAGTTCGCCGCCAGCTAGGCGAGAAAGCTCGTCGATAAGGGTTTCGCGAAACTTATCAGCTGCGCCTTCGCGCAGGTCGCGCAGCTGAATTACTGCAAAAGGTTGCTGGATTGAATCAGCTAAATATGTTTGCACGTCCCCTGCAAACCCTGCATCAAGTAGCGCTCGCTTAAGCGGGGCTTCATTGCTTCCTGCAATTGCATCTAAAAGGATGTCGCACGCGACAATCACTCGGCGCTTCGAGGCGTGCCCAATAACAAAACCGCAGGCCATACATGAATTTTCAGGTGCAGTAATCATCTTGCGCTTCACACCGGTACGTGTGATAGGCGCTTGTACTTCAATGGTGCGCGGGGTAAGTGGCGCAAGCTTGGCCTGTGCCCGAGCAGCATCGCGCGCAGCTTGTTCGGTGGAAACCGGTGTCAAGTATTTTTCATCAAGGAAGGCAAGCATGCGGTCAAGGTCAAGGTTGCCATAGAGAGTCAAATAGCTGTTATCAAGGCGATAATGTCGCTCGTGTTCTTCTAAGAAGTGCTCATAGGTTAGCGTCGGTATCGCCTCTGGTGTGCCGCCAGATTCAAAGGCGTAGGTGGTGTCGGGCAGAAGAGCTTTCTGCAATTCGTCATACAGCACACTTGTGGCATCCGAAAGCGCACCTTTCATTTCGTTGTATACAACACCGTTGAAGAAGGGCTTATGGGCGGCTGACGTGGCCTTGCTTAAATCGGTATCAGAACTTGCTGCAGCGCCTTCGGCCTCGCAGCCTTCTTCATCAAGTTCTAAATGCCAGCCTTCCTGTTCGAAAATCTGACGAACACGATAAATGTCAGGGTGCAGCACCGCGTCCATGTATACGTCAGTTAAGTTGATAAGGTCTTGATCGTTGGTGCTCGCAACAGGGTAGAGCGTTTTGTCGCCAAAGGTCATCGCATTCAAAAACGTTTGCATGCTGGTTTTTAACAGGTTGACGAACGGCTCTTTAACCGGGAACTTTTCCGAGCCGCATAAAACCGAGTGCTCAAGAATGTGGAAGACGCCAGTATCGTCGGCGGGTGGCGTTTTAAACGCAATCGAAAACGCCTTGTTTTCGTCGTCGTTTGCAAGATATAAAAGCTTTGCTTTGCTTGCATCGTGAACAAGCGTGTAAGCTTCGCCGTCAATTTCAGCTAAGGTTTCTTGGGTTTTCACCGTGAAGCCATGTAGCGTTTGCCCGGTGGTTAATTTCATGGGACGCGTCCTTTCGCAGGTTTGATTGCGGCACGCTTATGGTGCTAAATTCATAATTCACTCGTATTGTCGCACACTGTACACATAATATTGCGTGTCTCCGTGGTTTTATCGCGGCAGGTGGCTGGCATATGTTGCGTTTCATTTATAATTGTCCACGTTATATAGGAGCTGTCATACAGTATTGTTGCAGTTGCCTATTTCAGTTGTTTGCACGCTACCGCAAATTGGCACGGCTAATTTGCAGGAGGTACACATGCCTGAAGGCAAAAAATTTTCTCGTATTTCGGTAAATGCTGCCGAAGATGACGATTTCGTCATTATGGCTGGTGCGCCAGCCGCCGCTGATGAAGTTAAGCTTGCTTGCGAAGCTCAGGCTGCCGAAGACGTCGCGGGTGTTGACGAATTCACAATCGCGGGTGAAGTTGCGGCTGATTCAGATCAGACTGTTTCCCTTGAGCCTATTGAAGATATCGCTTCTGATCAGGTAGATTCTACTCAATCTTTAGGTGAAGAATTCGACGATTCAACGCAGGCTGGCAATGGTATTGACGACAATGTCTCATCGCATACGTCTACGTATGCCCCAGCTCCAGCCGCTAACACGCGTCCTGTCAAGGACGAGTATCGTACCCAAACGCTTGAAGATCTAGAAAGCGTGCCGATGTCCTCTTTGCAGAAAAAGGTTATTGCTGCGCTTGTGATTTTCGGTATTGCGGGTATTGTTTTTTACATTGTCAGGTACGTCCTGTAATGCGTTTGTAAGAAAGGTTTCAACATGGCCAAACACAGCTTTAACATCCACAAAGGTCAGCCAAAAGAAAATTCCGTTGATAGCAACTTGGGTCTTACTGAGGCGTTTGCTCCGGTAAGTGCCGATGGCTTTGAAGGTCAGGCGCCAGCTGATGGCGACGAAAGCATAGGTCTTACTACTGCGTTTGCACCTATTGAACCTGCTCGCGGCGCCCATGCGTCCGGCGTTTCCTATGACCCAGATACCACTGACGATTACGGTGATGCGCTTGATAGCCTTGAGCCTGCAGACGAACCGGTTTTCGGTGACGAAGTGCCTGTTGCTCCGGTAGAACCTGCAAGTGGTAAACACGGCAAAAAGGAAAAGAAATCTAAGAAGGAAAAGAAAGAACTGCCTGAATACATGAAGAAATCGCGCCGTACACGTCGCATTCTTATTGTGGTAGTAATTCTTCTCATCGCTCTTATTGCGGCCCTTTGCTATTTCGGATATCAGATTTATCAGGAAAGCCAGAAAAGCGTTGTGCAGCAAACGCAAGCACAACAGGAAACGCATGACGTGGGTGGGTTGTCAGACGGTTCTTCGGTGAGTGATTCTTCCACCACGGTTGAAAAGAAAACCGAGGTGCCTAACCTGGTGAACATCCTTGGCAAAACGCAAGATGAGGCTGTAACTGCGCTTGCCCATGGTGCGAAGGTTACTTCTTCTAAGGATGTCAATGAGGAAGGCAATTCCATCAAGAAGAATGTCAACGTTATGCTCACGGCTGAACCTGCCGATTCTCGCTCGGGCACACCGACTGTGTACTTGGGTTTGAACGAAGAAGGCAAGGTGATTCAGGCTGGTTATTCGGCAGCAACGGCTTCGCTTGGCTATGGATCCATTAGCTTTACTGATGCAGTATCTAACCAGCACATTATCGAGAAAACGCTGCGCGAGGCTGGCGTAAACGCAAAAGATGGCGATGCTGTTATGCCCACCGATAAGATGCAGTACACCACGTACGCCTCTGATGGTACAACGCGTACTAAGGAAAACTGCAGTTTCTCGGGCTCAGCGGATGCAAATGGGACTACCCTTAACTGGTCGAGCGTGCTTTTGTACGATTACTCTGCTGCCAACCAAAGTGGCAATTTGGCCGATACTATTCGCATCATCTACATTTACGTAAACGCGTAATAGTTGGTCTAGCGGCGCGCTCAAAATTTAGCAGCGCGCCTCTATAGCTTGGCCCGCTGGGGTTGTTGCTGTGTGCGCATAGCGCGGTGCACTCCTGGGCGCTCATTCGTGGCGAAATCGTGAACGCCGCAAGCTTCAAGAGAAACTTCTTGCGCTTGTGGCGTTCCACGTTATAATGAACAAGCTGTACACAAGCGGGGGTTCGAATGCCTCCCACCTAGTTCGGCGCTTCGGCTGCTGATGGGTTGCTTCAATATCGCGTTAATCGCTTATGTTGCGCCCACGGCTTGAAGCTGTGGGTTTTTTATTGCATGCAGTTGCATGCGAAGGAAGGAAGGTGAGTGCGATAGCTGCTCAAGAGCCTAGGCTCAACGACCAAATCACGGTGCGCGAGTGCCGCTTGATTGGCTTCGATGGCACGCAGATGGGTATCTACCCGGTTGCTCAGGCGCTGCATATCGCCGACGATCAAGGGCTTGACCTGGTGGAAATTGCTCCAATGGCTGACCCGCCAGTTTGCCGCATCATGGATTACGGCAAGTTCAAGTACGATCAAGCCATCAAGGCTAAGCAGGCTCGCAAGAACCAAAGCAAGATCGAGACCAAGGAAATGAAGTTCCGCCCGAAAATTGACGTGGGGGACTACACCACGAAGAAGAAGCACGTGCTTCGCTTCCTCTCCGCTGGCAACAAGGTCAAAATCACCATCATGTTCCGTGGCCGCGAAATGGCTCATCCGGAACAGGGCTTGACTATCCTTGAGCGTCTGGCAGACGACTTGAAGGACGTAGCGGTCATCGAGAGCCAGCCTAAGATGGAAGGCCGCAACATGCACATGCTCATCGCCCCATTGCCTGCAAACATGGCGGCGAAGAAAAAGAAGGCAAACGACAAGAACAACGAAGGAAAGGACGAAGGCAATGCCTAAGATGAAGACCCACCGCGGTACCGCAAAGCGCTTCCGCGTTACCGGTTCCGGCAAGATCATGCGCGCAAAGGGCTACAAGAGCCACATTCTGACCAAGAAGAGCCAGAAGCGCAAGCGTAATTTCCGCCACGAGACCGAACTGGCCGCTGCCGACAAGAAGGTTGTGGCTAAGAACCTCGGCCTCCGCTAATTGAAAAGGATCAGTGATTACTAATGGCTCGTATTAAGCGCGCAGTTAACGCCAAGAAAAAGCGCCGCACCGTTCTGTCCCGTGCTAAGGGTTACTACGGCGCAAAGTCCCGCTCTTACACCGCTGCGAAGGAACAGGTTCAGCACTCTCTGCAGTACGCTTACCGTGACCGCCGCAACAAGAAGCGTGAAATCCGTCGTCTTTGGATCACCCGCATCAACGCAGGTGCTCGTCTGAACGGCATGAGCTACTCCGCGTTCATGAATGGCCTGAAGAAGGCTGGCGTTGAGCTCGACCGTAAGGTGCTTTCCGACATGGCTATCAACGACGCCGAGGCATTTGCTTCCCTCGTTGAGGTTGCTAAGAAGGCTCTGTAGTACACAACGTACATAGCTTGAACTGATAGCTCAAATAGAACTGCCCCGGCAAATTCGTCGGGGCAGTTTTGATTTTCTAAAGTGTTGGTTTCAGGCTCGGCTAATGAGCTGATGGGCTAATGAGCTGATGAGCTGATAGCTTATGAACTAAAGGCTGGCTTACACAGCCTCAAGTTCTTCTTCTTGACCTGCAAGCGTAGAGGCTAGGTAAGCCCGTGCAGCACCGCTTGCGGTACCTGATGCTCCGTCAATCACTTCAATGCCTGCACTGGTAAGTGCAGTGCGAGCATTCTTTTCAATATTACGGCACACCACCGTAGTTGTACCTAAATCTAAAAGCAGGGTGATTAACTGAGAAGTGGGAAGTGATAGGTTAGGTACATTCTGGCAGTCAACAATCACGCCGGCTTCAACGCGATAACTTGTAAAACTATCACAACGTGCGAACCAAGGCGCAACATCAAGCCCTTGACTTGCCACGACAATGCGCATAACCACTCCCTCCTTTGTTACGTTAAGAGTAGTCCACGGTGAAGTTTTTGGCGCAAGTATTTGGTTGAGCGGGCATCTTATGGCGCTCAACGTCCTTTTTTAAGAGGATTACTTGGTTTTAGCGGCGACGTCCTTGGCGGGAAGCAACTGCAGCGCGATGAGCACGCCCGGGACGGAAATCGCCGCCGGCTGTATTGTGCGAGGCTCCTGACTTAGCTTTTGTTCTGCCTTGACTATTGCGGTTTTGAGAATGTGAGCCAGCGCGTTTTGCTGGTTGCGCTTTCGCTTTTGTTCCTGAGCGCTTTTTGTTATGTGCTTTCTGGCTTGTATTAGGCCCACTTGAGCTAGTATTTTTGCTGCTGTGGCGTCCGTTTCGTCTCTTGCCTTCGCCGACTTCCAAAGCCGCTTCTCGGGCTTTTTCTTTCTTGCGGCGACGTTTTGCTACTTCCTTTTTCGCTTGCTGAATTTCAGGGTCACGGCGTGCATCGGCACGAGCAGCGCGAGCCTGCGCGTTTGCCTCAGCCTCGTCCATGTCAAAAGAATCTAGCTTAAGTTCGTCAAGAGTGCGCTTGAGCAGCTTTTGAATATCGCGTAGAGCGTCCTCGGTGTCGGGGCTGACAAATGACACAGAAAAGCCGGTATGTCCCGCGCGCCCGGTACGCCCAATGCGGTGTATGTAGTCTTCTGCTTGGGTTGGCAAGTCGTAGTTCACCACGTACTCAACACCATCGACATCAATACCACGGGCTAATACATCGGTTGCTACCAGAATATCGGTAGTGCCATCGGCAAAATTATCGAGAGCACGTCTGCGCTGGTTTTGGGTGCGGCTTGAGTGGATGGCCTCTACGGTATAGCCAGCCTTTTTCAGGCGGCGGCAGGTTGCGTCGGCACGACTGCGCGTACGCGTGAAGACAATAACGCGTTTGTGGCCGCGCTCAGCAAGCAGACCTTTCAGAAGCGCTGGTTTTACCGGTTGTTGTACATGAATAATGTACTGATCAATCGTGTCGGCTGTTTCACCCTTATGGGCAATTTCAACGGTTGCGGGGTTATCGAGTAGCTTACCGACGCTTTTCGTGATGGAGCTATCGATAGTAGCTGAGAACAAAAGCGTTTGACGACTTTGCGGACATGCGGCGACAATTTTCTTCATTTGGGGCCAAAAGCCCATGTCAAGCATGCGGTCGGCTTCGTCAAGCACCAACACCTGAACAGACTTCAAGTGCGCAGCTCCTTGGTCCATAAGATCAACCAAACGGCCAGGAGTTGCAATCAAAACGTCAATGCCACGCTTGAGGGCGCGAATTTGCGGGTCGTAGGAAAGCCCGCCGACTACCGTTAGTACTCGGTGGTTAGTACTGTGAGCGATAGTCTCGCATACTTCACCAATTTGCTGGGCTAGTTCTCGCGTTGGGGTAACGACTAGCATACGTGGGCCTTTGGTTCCCTTTGCGTGTCCTAAACGATCCATGGTTGGAAGTGAAAATGCCGCAGTTTTGCCGGTGCCTGTTTTGGCGGCAGCAATTAAATCTCGCCCTTCAAGTACTACAGGAATTGCTTGCTCTTGCACAGGAGTAGGGCTTGTATATCCGAGCTGGTTTACGGCCGCAAGCGTCTGCTTGGACAATCCAAGATCGTCGAAATTCGACATATGGTAAAGATTCCTTTCTATTGCGCTCGCCGGTTTTTTGCCAGGTGCGCAAAACATATACAGGTGCGCTTAGCTTTCAAGCTTTTCGCGCTCGGCTGCCTGTACCGCCGATTTGCGGTTGACGGACAGCGTTAAAAGCATTCCCACAACAATAGGGAAGTAGAACGTCAAGAAACGCCAGATAAACGTTGATAGGGCAACAAAGGACGCGCCGGGGTAGATGGTGCCGAAGAACAGTGCATAGCTGGTCTCGGCGGCTCCCATGGCGCCAGGTGTGGGCACAAACGACGAAATCATGTACACGAAGGCTTGGCAAGAAACAACGGTGAGAAAATCGCCGTCGCACCCTAAGCCGCGCATAATGACATAGCTAATGGCGAAGTATTCAAGCAGCTGTATAAGCGTGACACCAATGCTTTGAATGAATAGCTTTGGACGCTTGAACAGATAGTGCATTTCGGTATAGCAATCATCGATAGTCTTCGTGATGCCTGCAATTTTTTCATCAGGGTTTTTGACGATGCGCATCTTTGCGAGCAATTTAAAGACAATAGATACCAGTTTTAGAATGCCGCTGCGCCAGAACGCAACAGCAAGCAAGCCTGCGAGCAGTGTAAGGCCGCCCACAAAGCCAATGATAACCAGGGTGGTGAGAGCCGGATTATCGTCAACGAAGTAGCTCAGGCGCAAAATGAGCACGACGGCGCAGAATAAGCTTGTCGTTATTTGGTAGGTAACAAAACGGCATAGCAGCATTGGCAGGCTTTTTGAAAGCGGCATGCCAAAACGGTTGTAGTAATACGCTTGGAAAGGCTGACCGCCGCTAGAAAGCGGGGTGATGCAGTTAAAATACTGGCCGATGATGGTGCACTTGAGCGTGTTTATAAACTTGAAGTTTGGGAACATGTCATGCGAGAAAATTTGCATGCACACTGATTCAAGCAGCCAGTACACAACAACCATGATTACCGCCAAGGTAAGCCAAGGCCATTGCATATTGGAAAGTGCATGCGCAAGTTCTTCGCCTTCTCCTGCAAAAAACAGGTAACCAATCAGCATTCCAAATGCAAAGATGCACAAAAACGCATTCAGTAAGCGTCCTTTCATATGCGGGCGCTCCATTGCGGTTTCAGGTGCAATTTCGTCTAAAAGATTAGGCTCGAGAAAGGCTTGCTCAGCCTTGCTTTCTTCCTCGTCGTCAATGATATGTTTGTGCGGTTGTGTCATAAGCTAGATTTTACGCGAATTTGAAGATTCTTGCAGCAACATCGTAGCCAAACAGTGCTGCTTTACGGCCTAAGTCTGTTTTCTTGTAAACAAGCCCAGCAAACGAAGCATGAAGTCTGATGTAGAGCATGTTGTCTGACTTGCGTAAGAATTCCCACAAGTCTTCGTTAAGCTTTAAGGCCTCTGGAGTGCCAATGCGATAGAGGGTAATGGAAGAAACCGTCATCATTGCTGATAGATAGCGTAACGAACAGCTGGCAAGACGGGGGCTTATCGCCTGCAATTGCGGGTAATCAAAGCCTTCGATTGCAAGCTGGGTAGCGTGCACCTGCTCGTCGACATGCTTTGCTACTTCGGCTCCATCGATGGATTGTCCCTCGCGTCCGATGGTGTACCAGTACAGGTCGCAATCGTGATAGTACAGCGTTTTCACGTAACGCAAGGGCCTGAGCATCACAAGGCTATCCATGTAGGATTCGCCCTCTGGCAGCACCAAACCGCTTTTGCGGATGATTTCAGTGCGATAAATCATGCTGTGAATCATGAGATATTGATCAATTTTAGGTACGCTGAGGTCATCCCAGCCAACAACTCTGTCACGCGGAATAAGGTCGCGATAGTTGATGGTGTGACGGTCGCCTAAGGCAACTCGATTGTATATGTAGTTAACAACAAACAAATCAACCGGAGTATTGGCAGCTTCCAGTTTGCGCAGGTGGGTCATAACGACGCTGAGCTGTTCGACATCGAGCCAATCGTCGGAATCGACAATGTAGAAATACTTGCCGCTAGCGAGTTCTAGCGCGTGATTAATCGCACCGCCCCAGTTTCGATTTTCCTGGTCAACAGCAACGACGATGTCTGGATACTTTTCTTGGTATTGCTTGGCGACTTCTAAGGTATTGTCAGGTGAGCCGTCGTTGATGACCAATACCTCAACATCTGTACCGGATTGCACAAGCGTATTTAGGCATTTGTCCATGTAAAGGCCTGAATTGTAAGCAGGCACAGCAAGTGTTAGCAGTTTGCTTTGTGTCATCTGATTCATTTCATATAAGCGCGAAACAGGAATGTATCGCTGGGCTTTTATTTATCGATTCGTTGATTATAGCCCATTAGTTGGCTAGCTAGCCAAACACCATGCCGCCGGTGGTGTAATACAAGAAATGAAGCAGAGCGCAAAAGCCATAGACGCCAGCTAAGAACCAAAACGCTCCGTCAACGACTATTTTGGGAAGTCGTCGCAGGCCGCGGTCAAGTAGTGGATAAACAACCCAGACAATAAGCGTGGCCGCAAGTGAATACACCAGGGAGTTTTGCAAGCAGATTTGCCCCATGAAGTTAAACGGCAAGTCGCTGTAATCCCATAGGTGATAGTCGTAGTTTGAAGTAATGCCGAGCGTAAAGTCGATGCTTGTACAAACAAGTGCATTCGCGAAAAAGCTGATGATGACCGCAGGCAGCATGCGCCCGTTGCACTTTTTAAGTATCCAACGGGAAAATGGATGAAGCACAAGCACAATCATGATGAGAGCAACGCCCTCGGCCGAGAACGGGTAGAGCCACTGATTCCACAGCATTGTATTGCTGGGGTCGTAGTCGCCCATGACCAGACCGAAGCGAATTAGCCAGCAGAAGGCAATTTCGGCCCAATGGCCCAAAAACGAGAAGACGAAAAAGTAGATGAGCAGGTCGCGCCAAAACTCCCAGGTACGCAAGCGCTTGCAAAGAGGAAGTTCCCAGGTATGGCCGCCGGGTGTGATATCGGCGTAGTTGTAGTCACATGAGAGAGCAGCATGCGCACGCCGTGAGGTAGTGAGGTAAAGAAAACATACGATAGCCCAAAGCATTTCAACGGCACATATGGCATATGCCACAGGCGCAGAAACTATTGCCCCGAGGGTATTAATGGCTCCATTTCCGAAAAAATCCCAAATGAGCAGGATGTTCATAAGCAAAATAGCTGCAACGCAGACTATTTTTGCGCGGCGCGACCGAATTTGTATAAGCCATCCGCACACGCAAGAGCCTCCGCTAATGCAGATGCCGACTACAAGTGATAAGTCATAGCAGAAAATATTCGGATTCAAATAAGCTGCCATTGCAAAACACGCGAGCGTTAAGCAAACGAAAAAGGCTTGCACCATACGTGCGCCAGCAGGTAAGGCTGGCAAGTCTTTATGTCCAAATGGCAGATATGGCTGCGGGTTCGATATGTTAGGAAGTGGCATCTTCACGGATTATTTTTTGGTTTCAGATGCCCCGGCAAGTTCTACACCTTGGCTTTCAAGCTGGTTGAGCTTGTCAAGTTCGCCCTGGTAGAATTCGCGCGTCGTTGCATCGAGGTTCGGGTTAGAAAGTGCATTTTCGATTTCGACACGATAGGGCACAGGCGGGTCAATCAGATAGAGCGCTTGCGGAATGGCGTATGCCGAAAGCGTGATGACGAACACAAGGTTCATAACGTTTTTGGGCACGCGTGAAAGCAGGCGATCCAAAAGCGGGTAAACAATCCAGCAGATGATAGATGACGCAGCAGCGAAGCCAAGGCCGTTTTGCAGGCAAATCATGCCGTTTAAGTTGAAGGGCATGTTGGAGTAATCCCACAGATGCAAATCAGCGTTTACGAACATACCCATCGTGTATTCAATTGACACGCAGACAAGGCCGTTGATGATGAAGCTTACCAAGTACGCCACGCCGGGGATGCTGATTTTCTCACGCAGCTTCGCGAATAGCGGATAGAGCGCGACAGCGATGACGACCACGGCCAAGCCCTCCATGGGGAAGGGGTAGAACCAGTCACGCCAGAGCATGGTGTTGTTCAGGTCGACCTCGCCCTGCACGAGCCCCAAGCGGATGAGCCAGCAGAAGCCGAACTCCATCCAGTGGCCGGCCAGTGAGAAGAAGCAGTAGTAGATTGCGATGTTGCGCCAGAACGCCCATGAGCGGTAATTCGTTTGGACGCCTTTGTATTCGCCAAGCGCTGCTGTTTGGTCAACGCCGAAATCTTCGGTGAGGTAAGCCTTAAGCTTCTTCGAGCGCCAGAAATATAAAATCAGCACGATGTCGTAAAGAGACGACAGGCAGAAAGCGACAAGTAGGAATACGGCGACGAGTACCTGCGATCCGTTGGCGAACAGTGACGTTAGGTCGTTCGTTACCAGCACACGCACGGCACCAACAGCGATGTTGAAGGCGCGGCAGCACATGACGAAGGGGCGCGCGACCCTGAAACGGCACCAGATCATCCATAGCGCCGCCATCTGAAGGACGACGTTGAGCCAGTCGAGCAGCGTCGCCGAATCGTAGGAGACCAGGTCGCGCGATGTGAAGATGAGCGACGCGATGGTGGCGACAAAACTGAGCGCGAAAATTACCATAAGGAAGGCGCAGAGCTTCGGCATTTTAGGACGTTTGGTCTTACCTTGCTTTTGTGAAGCTTCTGGCTGTGTTTCTGCCTCATGCAAATCAGGCTGTTTCATGTGATTAGACACGGCTTTCTCCCAAATGTCGTGATTAACTTGATAAGGAGTTTTGTGAATTATAGCTGACAGATGTTACTTGTCGGCTTTTTGCGTATTCAAAAAAGAAAACCCGCAAACATTGTTTGCGGGTGATTTCTAAATGGTGCCCCCAACGAGAATCGAACTCGTGTCTCAGCCTTGAAAGGGCCGCGTCCTAACCTCTAGACTATGGGGACGTTTGCGCTTCCTCTGTGAAAAGCAGCCCGCTTAGTATGCCAAACAATTTGCAGGGATGCAAGAGGTTTTTTTGCAATGCGTCAAAATTCTTACACAAGCTTGCAATTACGTATGAAATAGGCGTAGTTTGTCGCTCGGCTACTGCTATTGTTGTCCTTGTCAGAAAGCCTAATCTTGGGATGGGGAGATAGCGTGGCTGCTAATTTTTCTGACAAAGATGGGAAGAGCGGTTAGATTGCATTAGCGTTCTAACCGCTCTCTTCCACTTTTTGTTTTTAGCCTTTAGTTAATTCGTACTTCTACAGCAGGCTTTTTGTTACTTCACGTTTGTTATTTGCGCTGACCATAGCGTTCGTAAGCTTCAGTTACCGTAAGTTCGTATTGTTTACGTGCGCCTTTAACCACGGTGTCAAGAATAAGACCGCAGGTGATAGACAAGGCGCCAATGAATATCAAACCTACCGCCAATAAAGCGCTTGGCAGTTTTGGCACTAAGCCTGTTGTGGCAAATTGTGCGATAACGGGAATGCCGCAAATAAGGCCTAGCACGAAGAAGATCAGCGATATCCAGGTGAACAGAGCCAGCGGCTTGTAGTCTTTAAACAGAGAAAGAATCATCATTAAAACCTTCATGCCATCTGAGAAGGTGTTCAGCTTCGATTCAGATCCTTCCGGGCGATCGCGATAATCAATGGGTACTTGTGCGATACGCCAGCGTTTGTCTACGGCGTGAATGGAAAGCTCGGTTTCAATTTCGAAGCCAGGCGAAGTTACCGGCATGGTTTTTGCAAATACACGGTTGTAAGCACGATAGCCGGTCATAACGTCGGTGAATTCGTATCCATAAATAAGTTTGATAAGGAAACGAACCAAGTTATTGCCAAAGCCATGGAATGCTCGGTCATTTTCTGAGCCATAGCTGCCGTTTGAAAGGCGGTCGCCAACTACCATGTCAGCTTCATCGTTAGCAAGCGGCTCAAGTAGCGCGGGTGCATTTTCAGCGGGGTAGGTGTCGTCGCCGTCTACCATTACATAGTAATCGGCATCGATGTCGCGCATCATTTGGCGAACAACGTTGCCTTTGCCCTGTCGGCGTTCATAGCGAACAATAGCGCCGTGATCGCGGGCAATTTTGGCGGTGTCGTCTGCAGAATTATTGTCGTAAACATATATGTCTGCAAGCGGCAGAACACGCTTAAAGTCATCGACAACTTTTGCAATGGTTAATGATTCGTTATAGCAGGGAACAATGACAGCAACACCTTGGCCTTGCAAGACTGCTTCATTATTTTGAGTCATCTGCTACTCCTTTTCCTAAGTTGCGTCAATAAGTTCGCATACGCCCAATATCGTAGCGCATGGTGCCATGTCTTTCCATAAAAAGGTTGCTATTTTCGCAGGATGTGCGTGGATATGACAAGCCTGCCGTCGCAAAACAATTGATGCGCTAAGATGAAATGAACGTATTTTTAAGCATTCGACTTGCTGGTTAGTTGCTTGTTGAAGGCGCTTATAGAACTTGCTTTATGAGGAAAGGTAAACTGTGAAAAAGCTTATCACGCAGTTCATGAAATTTGGCATTGTTGGTTTTATCGCATTCTTCATCGACTATGGATTGCTTGCTCTTCTCACCGAGGTCTTCGGTGTAAATTACCTGATAAGCGCCACTATTTCATTTACCGTTTCGGTAATTTTTAACTATTTGGCTTCCATGCGGTATGTCTTTACTCATAAAGAGGACATGAGCCGCACGCGCGAGTTCGTGATTTTCATAATTTTGTCTGTCATTGGCCTGCTTATTAATAATGCGTGTATGTGGGCTGGCGTCGAACTTATTCCTTGGCCTGAGTTTATACAGTCTAAGGCGTACCTTATTGTCAAGATTGTCGCCACTGCAATTGTTATGGTGTGGAACTTCGTCACGCGAAAGATTTTCCTTGATGCAGGTGATGATGCGCAGACAAGCAAGAATAATGCAGATGATGCTGTCGAGCGTGCACAAAGCAACATACGCACGCCTGAAGAAAAATAGTAAAGCCCAAGCGTTATGCTTAGGCTTTTAGGAGCAAGTGGTGCCCTAGGCAGGATTCGAACCTGTGGCCTTCTGCTCCGGAGGCAGACGCTCTATCCAGCTGAGCTACTAGGGCATGTCGGTTGATTATACGCTAAGGCGCTCCTTGCGGGCCAAAAAAGAAACGGAGCTATTTTATGGCGGAAACAATCACCATTGAGCGCATGGGTTACGGCGCTGAGGCCGTAGGTCACCTGTCAAGTGGCAAAACTGTTTTTGTTGCGGGTGGCGCCCCTGGTGATGTTGTTGAAGTTGAAGTAACCGAAGAAAAGGCAAGTTTCGCTCGCGGAAAAATTAGCAAGCTTTGCGAGGCGGGGGCAAGCCGCGTGCAGCCAACGTGGGCAGAGCCTGCTGCCGCAGGGGCAGCTTGCTGGCAGCATCTTTCTTATGAAGTGCAGCTTGAATCGAAGCGCAACAATGTTGTCGCAGCTCTTGCGCGGACTGGTGGTTTTGGTGATGATGCAACTGATTTGGTAAAACCATGTTTGCCGTCGAAGCGTCAGTGGGGGTATCGCAACAAGATTGAGCTTGGTGCGCAGTGGGGCAGCGACGGTACTTTTAATCTTGGATTTCATGAAGAAGGAAACCCTCAGGTAGTGCAGGCAACAAGTTGTCCACTTGCGCATAAATCTATCGAAAAGGCTCCTCGTGCACTGCGCGGTGCGCTTCGGTATTTGCAGGGCTCGGACGATTTGGGAATTTTCCGCGTCGGCGTGCGTACGAGTGTCAGAACGCGTGAAACTGAGATTGCGCTATGGACAAAACCATCTGGTTTTCCGCGTGCGGCTGCAGCAAAAATGTTAAAAAGTTGCTTGCCAACCACCTCGATTGTGCGTGTTATTGCAGACCCAGGCCGTGCGCGAAAAATTAAGGGTGTCGAGGCGCTTGATGGTAAAGGGTGCTGGACTGAACAGCTTGGCGCTGCGCGCTACATTGCAAGCGCGCCTTCATTTTTCCAAGTAAATACTGCGCAGGCTGAAAAGCTTGTGAACTGCGCTATCGAAGCGCTTGGCGGTAGTGTTGGTGAAGATGGACCTGAGGGCCTAGACGGTATGCTGGTTGCCGACTTGTATGCTGGTTGCGGCACCTTCGGAGTAGCGATGGGCATGGCTGGTGCCGACGTT
>CAVEUW010000007.1:0-41401 GCA_963619015.1 Senegalimassilia sp.
CAGTGGGGACTGTCCCCACTGTCCCAAACCACCAACCCCATAACGCAAAAGTGCCCCCGGTTTCCCGGGGGCACTTTGATTGCTAGCTTATGCTACAAGCGAGGTGCTATTCAGCAGCTTCCTCGGTAGCAGCCTCGGCAGCTTCAGCAGGAGCCTCGGTGGCTTCAGCAGCCTCAGTAGCCTCAGCCTTGTCAGCCTTCTTCTCGCGCTTCTTAGCGGGCTTTTCCTCAGCCTGGATGGACTCATCCACAGCGATTTCGATGCCCAGCTCAGCAGCGGCAGCCTTCATGGACAGGCTGATGCGGCGGCGGTCAGGGTTGATTTCCATAACCTTAACCTTCACAGCGTCGCCAGCCTTGACAACCTGTGCCGGGGTGTCGATGTGGCGCATAGCCATCTCGGAGATGTGCACCAGACCCTCGATGGACTGACCCAGCTCAACGAATGCGCCGAACGGAACGGTCTTGGTGACCTTGCCGTCAACGATGGAGCCAACCGGGTAGGACTCAACAAGCTTGACCCACGGATCTTCGGTGGTCTGCTTCAGGCCGAGCGAGATGCGCTCGCGCTGCAAGTCGACGTCGAGAACCTCAACCTCAACCTCGTCGCCAACCTTGACGACCTCGGAAGGATGGTTGACGTGGTTCCAAGAAAGCTCGGAGATGTGCACCAGACCGTCGATACCGCCAAGGTCGACGAATGCGCCGAAGTCAACGATAGAGGAAACGGTGCCCTTCAGGCGCATGCCCTTAGACAGCTTGGAGAGGATTTCAGCACGCTCGTTCTTGCGGCCTTCCTCAAGCAGCACGCGGCGAGAAAGCACAACGTTGTTGCGGTTGCGATCCATCTCGATAACGCGAGCTTCGATTTCGGTGTTGAGGTACATGTCAAGATCCTTGACACGACGAAGGTCGACCAAGGAAGCAGGCAGGAAGCCACGCAGGCCGATGTCGAGGATAAGACCACCCTTGACAACTTCGATAACCTCGCCAGTGACGTTTTCGCCAGCCTTGAACTTCTCTTCGACGCTGATCCAAGCGCGCTCGTACTCAGCACGCTTCTTGGACAGAATCAGACGGCCGTCCTTGTCTTCCTTCTGAAGAACCAAAGCCTCAAGCTTGTCGCCAAGGTTAACGATTTCGGACGGATCTGCATCCTTGCGGATGGACAGCTCGCGAACAGGGATAACACCCTCGCTCTTGAAGCCGATGTCAACGAGCACCTCGTCGTGCTCGATTTTCACGACCGTGCCATCGACCAGGTCGCCCTCGTCAAACTCGGTCAGCGTGCCGTCGATCATCTGGTTCATCTGCTCGTCGGAGATGTCCTCAAAGTCGATGACGGACGTGTTCTTGATTTCGGTCAAAACGGACCCCTTTCAAAAATGTTCGGGGACCCTTCGTCATGAATGATTGCTACATTAACCATGTTCGCTTGCAAGGGAAAACCCTTATTAGCAGTGCAACAAACATGTCTCGGGGGCCTACATTACACGTGCTTGCGGCTTATTCCACAAGCCTGATGAGTATACCATCCCGAAACGCTGCCGACGCGAGGTTTTGCGCCTGCACAAATTCGCGATATTGAAACGAGTGTATTAGGCCGACTGCATAGCCGAGTAAACTGCAACGATAAGATTCTCTAACAGGGCACGATTTTCATCGTCATCAGGCATTCCGCTCATGAAGCTCATCACATAAGCATGGCCGCCAACAGTAACAATGCCGGCATCGGTCACGCTGTTGTAATCAACAAGCGTTGGGTCAGAATTATTGACTGTGGCTGCAGCACCTTCGGCAGATTCGCCCTGCCCTGACTGCTGGCCGTCACCTTCCGCTGCATATGCGAAAAAATCGTTATACGCAAACCCGTCGTACATAAACATGCCACTTGGTGTATCGGTATTCCAGCCAGCCTTATTCAAAACAGTGGCACCGTAAGAGTCCAGCGCGTCGCGCAAAAAAGATACCGTAGTTTGCGAGCACAAACCGGAAAGCCACGCAGACGTTTGACTTCCCGAAGCAGAATACAGATACATCTCTGTCCACAACTTTGCTGACGATCGGGCGCAATACCAGGGAAAATCTGACTCCGGCATATACTCAGCATCAGGAATTCCTAGCGATTCACGCCAAGCATCAAAATCTCCGTCATACATGCGGCGCAATGTTGAGAACGAATCGTTATCAGAATTGATAACACTCGCTTCAATAAGCTGACTCGTGAACATATCAAGCCCGCTTTGCTCGTCTGTTTGAGCGAAAACGCCGAATGGTCTTTCTTGCGCTTCTGTATTACCAGCAGCTACGTTACTACTTTGAGTTTCGCAGATGTAGAGCGCATAGGGCGCTTTAAATGAACTAGCACCGTAAATTTTGGCATCGGGGTTGCAGGCAATACCTGCGCCAGTCTGTAAATCATACATAATAAAGCCGACGGCGCCCTGCGCCTGAACAGCCGAAACAGCCGACTCAATCTGCTTAAGAGCTGCTTCGCTTATGGTAGGCGCACTGCCACCAGCTAGCGAGAATAGCTGAACACCCTCGCCCGGTGAAATACTGTCTAATGAAACCAGCGAAGGCGAAAACGTTACAACTTGGGTGTCGGCCTCTTCTGCCACCTCAGTATTTGTAGCGGTAACCGACTTATCGCTCGATTGCAAACTATTGTCATTTTCTGCCATAGAGGCAGAATCTTGCTCAGCGCGAAGATACGCAGAAGCTGAATTAAAGCCCACAAACGCAACCGCTATAACAGCGACTACAACAGCAGCAATAACACCGTAACGCACAGCGGGTTTCGACAGAAAATTTAACTTCGATTTATGGGGTGCCTTACCAGTTGAATTATCGGAAGAAACTGACGGCACGTCCGTTGAAATAGTATTCGCGCTGTTAGCTAAAGCTGCGGGCAAAGCTGCATGCGCACCAGTATGTGCACCTGCGGGCAAAGCTGCATGCGCACCAGTATGTGCACCTGCGGGCAAAGCTGCATGCGCACCAGTATGTGCACCTGCGGGCAAAGCCGCGTGCGCGCCAGTATGTGCACCTGTTGGCAAAGCTGCATGCGCGCCATTTCGCGGCCTAGCATGCAAAGCGGCAGGCGCCGCATCAGAGTTGGCAGCTACCGATTCGCAGTTGCCCTCAGATACGGTTGACAACGAAGGAAAAGTATTCGATTCCCCATCTTCAGCCCCAAAAATATCCCCTCCCGGCGCATCAATGCGCATGAGGTGTTTTGGCACCTGTCACCGCCTTTAATTCAAACTACCAACTGTTAACTTTGATGAATTATACGAGTAACGCATGGTTATCATGAAGCATCCATTTATGCAACAAAACAAACGCAAACAGCCCGCTTACCTCAAGGAAAGTGGGCTGTTTATTAACTTAAAGTTATGAGACGTGCTAAGTGACTACAAGGCCGCGTAGCGTCAATATTCGCAAACCTAAATAGCTCCGTCGCCGCGCTCGTTGGTGCGAATGCGCACAACCTCGTCAACGGGGAACACGAAAATTTTGCCGTCACCGACATTTCCTGTGTGCGCCGTGTTACAAATCACGTCAATCAGCGCATCTACCTGGTCGTCTTCGGTAACAATTTCAAACTTCACCTTCGGCACCATATTCAACAGCACCTCGGTGCCGCGGTAGTATTCCTTCCAACCGTGTTGGCTTCCACAACCTTGCACCTGGGAAATGGTCATGCCTGAAACCTTGGCGGCAAACAGTGCATCTTTAAGCGGTTCAAGCTTTTCGGGGCGAACAATCGCAGTAATCTTTTTCATAGGTTCTCTCCTTTCAAACTACCGAGGCGTCTAGTCCAAGCCAATGTAGGCAGGGTACGCAGATTCGCCGTGGGACGCAACATCCAAGCCGCGCGCTTCGTCTTCTTCACTGACGCGCAGGTCGCCCTTGAAGCAAGCCTTGATGATAAACGCAATGATGACGTCTGCAATGCCAACAAATGCAACGGTAATAACAATGCCCAAAATCTGGCTTCCAAGCAGGCTGAAATCGCCCGTGTAGAAAAGGCCGCCGAAATCGGTCCAAGAAAGTTCCGGCACGCAGAACAGGCCTGTTAAAATGCCGCCGACAATACCACCGACACAGTGGCAACCGAAGGCATCGAGCGCATCGTCGTAGCCAAACTTCGATTTGCAGAAGGAAATAGCGAAGTAGCAAATTGGGGAAACAATCAGGCCCATCACCAGTGCCGCCCACGGCTCAACGAAGCCAGCTGCAGGCGTGATAACAACCAGGCCAGCTACAAGACCGGTAGCAGCACCAACCAACGTTGGCTTGCCAACCTTCACGCGCTCAACAATCATCCAAGAAGTAAGTGCCGCGCCCGAAGCAACAACCGTGTTGATAAGTGCCAGGCCAGCAACGCCGTCTGCAACAAACTGCGAGCCCGCGTTAAAGCCAAACCAACCGAACCACAGAAGCGTTGCGCCCAAAGCCACAAAGGGAACATTGTGCGGGCGGTAGCTCATCATGCCAAAGCCCTTGCGCTTGCCCAAAATCAAGCACAGGATCAGGCCTGTTAAACCAGAAGAAATGTGAACAACGTCGCCGCCGGCAAAGTCAAGCGCACCAATGGTGTCACCAATCAGGCTGCCGTCGCCGCCCCATACCATGTGAGCAAGTGCGGGGTACACCACAACAGTCCACACAGCGATGAACGCGCACACTGCACCAAACTTCATGCGGCCAGCAACTGCACCGGTAATAATGGCGGTCGTAATCATGCAGAACGCCATCTGGAAGATGAAGTCGATAATTGCCGGATAGGTTGCAGCCTCGGCATTTACTTCTGCATCTGCCAACATAGTGGACGTGCCACCTAAAAAGCCAAGCTGGTCAAAGCCGCCAAAGAACGGAATAGACCCGTCTCCGCCATATGCGAAAGACCATCCGCAAAGGGTCCAAGTAATAGCTACAACGCCGATAGAAGCGAACACCATAATCATCGTGTTCACCACATTTTTGCGGCGTGAAAGGCCTCCGTAGAAAAACGCCAGGCCAGGAGTCATCAGCAGAACAAGCATCGCACACACGATCATGAACGCTGTCGAACCTGTGTCAAACATAGCAACCTCCTTCAGTTCCAAATATACCTGCCTGTATTTGACGCGTTTTATCTTGCCACCGCCCTACCTGCGCAAATGCGAAATTCGCCATTGTTAACGGACACGGAAACGGTTTGTAACGAGCGCGAATTGCCAGTGTTACAATGTTGAAACACGCAAGCAGTGTCGAAACACGCAAGTTTTCACCGAAAGGAAGCGCTCATGGAAGTCACGTTCGTTCCTGTAGCATCTGAAACAGACCAAGAAAAGCTAGCAAACCTAGCTGCTGAAATTTGGAACGAATACTGGCCGGCGCTTATCGGACAGGACCAAACCGACTATATGGTTGAAAATTTCCAGAGCCTTGCCGCCATAAAACGCGACATGGCCGAAAACGCCTACGAGTACTGGTTTATTGTTGACGAAGACGGCAAAACGGTTGGATACACCGGCGGGCACGAAGAACCCAAAACAAGCCGCTATTTCATTTCGAAGATTTACCTGCTTGCTGAAGAACGCGGCAAGCATTACGCGTCGAAAGTGATTGCTTTCTATGATGCGCTTTGCCGTGACCGCGACCTACACAGCATGTACCTAACGGTCAACAAGCACAACGACCTGGGCATTCGCGCATACTTGGGCAAAGGCTTTGTTACCATCGAGTCTGTTGAAACCGACATCGGAAACGGTTTCATTATGGATGACTACGTTATGGAAAAGGAAGCGTAAGTTATTGCAGCTGCTTGCGAATTGCCGCCGCAATACCTTCAGCATCTAAACCTTGCTCGTGAAGCAATTGGTTCACGCTGCCTTGGGTGACGAATTTGTCGTTAATACCAAGGTTGATAGCTGGGGTGTTAAGCCCCGCCGCAGCCATTTCGCCAAGCACGCCTTCGCCTGCGCCACCTGCGATAACGCCACCTTCAACGGTAACCACTAACTTGGTTTCGCACGCCGCCTGAATTGCTTGTACGTCAAGCGGCTTGACCCAGCGCATGTCAACCACGCGTGCGTCAATGCCCTCGTCAGCAAGCATCTCAGCCGCGCCAACGGCTTGACCGACCATGCGGCCAAACGCAAGAATTGCCACATCAGAGCCCTCGCGCACCACGCGCGCCTTACCCTCAGGCAGCACCTCGGGGGTTTCAGGTAGCGGCACGCCTTCTGCTTCACCGCGCGGATAGCGAATGGCGAAAGGGCCACCCATCGAAAGCGCGGTATGCAAGCCGTTAACCAGTTCGGCCTCGTTTGAAGGCGCAAGCACGCGCATGTTCGGAATCATGCGGCAATACACCAGGTCAAACACTCCATGATGCGTCGGACCATCGGCGCCAACAATGCCGGCGCGATCAATCGCAAACACCACGTCAAGCTTTGGCAACGCGACGTTGATAATCATCTGGTCAACTGCGCGCTGCAAGAACGTCGAATAAATGGCGACAACCGGCTTGCGCCCACCTGCAGCCAAACCGCCTGCATAACCAACCGCGTGTTCTTCGGCAATGCCGGTATCAATAAAGCGCTCGGGGAATTTTTCGGCAAAGGCATCAAGGCCTGTGCCGCCCTTCATAGCTGCGGTAATGGCAACAATTTTGTCGTCTGCTTCCGCCTCTGCGACCAGGGCTTTCCCAAACACATTCGTGTATTTAGGTGCGCCAGAACCACCTGACTTCACCACTTCGCCCGTAGCCACATCATACGGCGCAATGCCATGGAATTTCTCGGGGTTTGTGCGCGCCGGCGCGTAGCCTTCGCCCTTGCGCGTGACCACATGCATAAGCACAGGGCCATCAGCCGCAAGCACCGTGCGAAGCATGTCGCGCAGCTGACCAATATTGTGACCATCAAGCGGAGTGGTACACACGATGCCCAGCTGTTCAAAAATCATAGAATGCGGAATGACGAACTGCTTCATCGATTCCTTCATGTTGCGTCCAAGACTAGTAATTGCCTTGCCAACTGGGCCGGAATTTTCCAAATGCTCCTGCATATTATCGCGCGCATGACGATACTGATTAGATGCGCGCATAGCACCAAGGTGCTTCATGAGTGCGCCCACGTTATGCGAGATAGACATCTCGTTGTCATTCAGAATGATGACCATGGGTGTTTGCGCCTGGCCAATATTATTGAGTGCTTCAAACGCCATGCCGCCCGCAAGCGAAGCGTCGCCAATAACGGCAACTACCTTATTATCGGCGCCAGCCATGTCGCGCGCCTGGGCTAAACCAAGCGCCACCGAAAGCGAGTCGGAAGCGTGTCCGGAAAAGTGCACGTCATAAGGACTTTCGGAAGGTTTTGGGAAACCAGACATGCCGCCATAGGTGCGCAGTGATTCAAATTCGTTCAGACGGCCAGTCACAAGTTTATGTGCGTAAGCCTGGTGTCCAACATCGAAAACAATCTTGTCATCAGGACAATTAAGTTCTGCATGTAAGGCCAAAATGATTTCGACCGCGCCAAGCGACGAGGCAACATGTCCACCTGTCTTTGACGTGGTCGAAATAATTTCGCGACGTATTTCGCTGGCCAAAATAGCCAGCTCATCATTAGAAAGAAGCTTCAGGTCTGCCGGAGACGAGATCATGTCCAATATGCGCTTTTGGTTCATGCAACGCCTTTCGCTATATCCGCCGTATTCGCTATAACGGCGGTTTAGTTGTCGCTGTGCACAGGCTCGGCGGCAGCTTCCAAAGAATCGTTCGTACTAGCATACTCCTGTGCAGCAGAAGATGCTGCAAAGTATTCCGCTTGCGGTGCGCCTTGGTCTGTAGGCGTAGGTGCAACAGCAGTTTCACCCGCTGCCTCATCAGCAGCCAAAGCCTCGGCCGCGGTCTGCTCGTCGATGCCTTCTTCAAGCAAATCACTCGCACGCAAGCCTAAGCCAACTGCTTCTTCGTACAAGGAAAGAGCCTCGTCAAGCGGCAGTTCGTCGTCGCTCACCGCATTAACAATTTCGTCAAGACGGGTTTTGACCGACTCAAACGATTCGTACGATTCGTAAGCCATAGACGCGTACTCCTACACCAGCGGCTGAGCCGGATCGTCAAGCTTGGGGGCTTCAAGCCCGCCGTCAGCTGAAGCGCTTTCGGCATCTGCGCCGACTTCGCCAGTAGCGGAGGCAACCCCGCCAGCGCAAGCAGCGCCCGCACCTTCGCACTCTTTGGCAATACGGCCAAGCACACCGTTGACAAAGCGTGGCGAGTCGTCTTCCCCACCGAAATCTTTCGCCAGGTCAACTGCCTCGTTAATAGCTACCGAAACCGGAACATCGTCCACAAACTTCATCTCGTACACAGCCAGACGCAAAATGGAGCGGTCAACAATAGGCATGCGGCCAACAGACCAGTTTTCAGCGGCAGCCCTAAGCGCTCCGTCGATTGCGATGCGATTAGACTCAACACCGCGCACCAGATCAGTGGCGTAATCAGACAGCGGGCCTTCTTCGGTAGGGAATGTGCCCGACTCGATTACCGAACTGCCAGTTTGATTGGTGATTTCGGCGGTATACAGCACCTGCAGCGCCACACGGCGAGCAGTCGTCTTCTGGTGTCGTTTAGCAGCCATGAAGTGAAAATCCTTCGTTCTTCGTCGATAAAAAAGCAGTTTGCAGCGCCGTCAACGTGCACACAGGCACAGCCGACAACACTGCAAATGACCTGCAACTAGTTCTTAAACTGAATGCCGTCAATGTACACATCGACGGAGCTAACCTGCGCGCCAACCTGGCTTGAAACCGCGTCTGCAACAGCGCTGCGTACTGCGGTAGCAACATCAGGCAGCGAGTAGCCGTAGTAAGCTTCGATGCGCACGGAAACCTGCAGTTTGCCGTCTTCTTCAGAAGTGATTTCAATACCCTGCGCGGAAGGCTTCGAACCAAACATGGAAAGAATACCCCCCGTAGCACCATTAGTGCCCACGCAAGCAACGCCGTCAACGTCGGCAACGGCAATGGAAATCACGGTTTCAACGACGCCTTCTGCAAGCGCCATGCCTTCAATATTCAGATCGCTCATAGTACATCTCCCATCTGGGTCTCGATGAAATCGGTTGTAGCTTCACCAGCGCAAAAGACCTCGTTATCAAGCACGCGACGATGGAACGGAAGCGTTGTTTGAATACCCTCGATAACAAATTCGTCAAGCGCGCGGCGTGCGCGGGCCAAGCATTCCTCGCGGTCTTGGCCAGACACAATAAGCTTAGCAACCATTGAATCATAATACGGGCTAATTTTGGTGCCCGTTCGCACATAAGTTTCAACGCGCACGCCCGGGCCAGATGCCGGCTCGAAACGCGTAATGGTTCCAGGACACGGACGGAAGCCATGCTCGGGGTCTTCGGCATTGATGCGGAATTCCATTGCATGACCGAACGGCGAAAACGGCGCACGGTTAGCGCAGCTCATCGGCTCGCCAGAGGCAATGCGCAGCTGCTCTTTGATAATGTCGGTGCCGGTAATTTGCTCTGACACAGGGTGTTCAACCTGCACACGCGTGTTCATTTCCATGAAATAGAACTTGTTGTCAGGCGAAAGCAAAAACTCAATGGTGCCAGCGTTGCGATAATCAACCGCACGAACAGCCTTAATAGCAGCAACACCCATGGCACGACGCAAATCGTCGGTAAGGGCTGGCGAAGGCGCTTCTTCAATCAACTTCTGGTGACGACGCTGCACCGAGCAATCGCGCTCGCACAAAGCAACGTTGTTGCCGAAATCGTCAGCAAGAACCTGCACCTCAACGTGGCGCGGGCGCAGCACCAGCTTTTCTAAATACACTTCATCGTTACCAAAGGCAGCACCAGCTTCGGCGCGGGCAGCCTTGTAGTTGCTTTCCAGATCGTCGGGGTTATGCACCTCGCGCATGCCTTTGCCGCCACCACCGGCGGTAGCTTTGATAAGCACAGGGTAGCCCACGGCGTCGGCAAATTCGCGCGCTTCTTCGACCGTATCAATGCAGCCATCAGAACCAGGCACGGTAGGAACGCCACAAGATTTCATGGTCTCACGAGCAGAAGACTTGTCGCCCATGCGCTCGATGCAATCAGCGGAAGGGCCAATAAACACCAAATCGTTATCAACACACGCGCGAGCGAAGTCAGCGTTTTCAGCCAAGAAGCCATAGCCCGGATGAATTGCCTCGGCACCTGTATTTTTGGCCGCTGCAATGATATTCGACATAACCAGGTAGCTTTTGTTTGCCTGAGCAGGGCCGATGCACACCTTTTCGTCAGCATATTGCACCGGGTAGGTATTTTCGTCCTCGGTTGAATATACCGCGACGGTTTTTACCCCAAGCTCTTTGCAGGCGCGCATAACGCGCAAAGCCACTTCACCACGATTGGCAATAAGGACCTTGTTAAACATTATGCCTGCTCCGAAGCGATGGGGGTTTTCGAATGCGGCTCGATGTAGAACATCACAGTACCAAACTCAACCGGCGTTGCGTCTTCCAGGCAGATTTCGCGGACGGTGCCCATTTCCTCTGCGGTGATTTCGTTCATCAGCTTCATAGCTTCAACAATGCACAGCGTCTGGTTTGCAGCAACTTCGTCGCCCACCTGCACGAATGCAGGCTCACCCGGTGCCGGCGAGGTGTAGAAGGTGCCAACCATAGGCGCCTTGACGGCAATCCAGTTAGCCGGACGGTCAGACTCAGCAGCAGCGGGAGCAGCGGGGGCTGCCGGAGCTGCGGCAGCGGGGGCTGCAGCAACAGCAGGCGCAGCAGCTACGGGGGCTGCGGCCATGGCAGAAGGCATACGCACCGCAATGCGAGCGCCCTCTTCTTCAACTACGATTTCACCGACGCCGCTTTCCTCGGCGACGCGAACCAGTTCACGAATCTGGTTGATATCCACGTAATCTTCCTCCTTGGTATTGCTCGACTCCTCCTGCATCAGGAAGTCGACCCTTTCAGACGCACGGTGCTTGCTTAAGAACGTACGAGCCTCGTTGGGGAACAAGGCGTACATGAGCACATCTTCTTCGCTTTGTGCAAGATCGCCAATTTCTTCGGCAACCTCGTCGTAAGTGGTGGTGACCAGGCTTGCGGGCGATACATCTTCAGGCAGGATTTGTGCCGTGCCTGCAACTTTCGCCACAATTTCTGGGTCCATCTTGCCCGGAGCTTTGCCGTAGTAACCGCAGATGTAATCTTTCATTTCCTTAGAAACAACGCCCCAGCGCTTGCCGGTAAGCACGTTAAACACTGCCTGCGTACCAACAATCTGCGACATCGGCGTAACCAGCGGCGGGTAGCCAACTTCAGCGCGCACGCGCGGGATTTCTTTCATAACCTCAGGCAAACGATCGAGTGCGTTTTGCACCTCAAGTTGGCTTGTGAGGTTCGACATCATGCCGCCGGGCACCTGATGGGAGTACACCTGCATATGCATAAGCGAGGAGACGCCGCGCTTGTAATGGCTGCGCTTACGTACTTCCTCCCAGTATTCAGCGATTTCGAAAAGCAGATCAAGATCGAAGCCAGTGTCGTAACGGCTTTCCTTCAAAGCTGCAGCAATCATTTCAACTGCCGGCTGCGAATTACCGAAGGCCAACGGTGCTGATGCGGTATCAACGATAGCAACGCCTGCTTCAGCAGCCTTTAAGTAATTGGCCGGAGCCATGCCACCAACATAGTGACAATGCAAGTGAACCGGCAGGCCGATTTCAGCATTGAGCGCCTTTACGATGCGCTCGGCGCGGTATGGCGTCATAAGGCCAGCCATGTCTTTCACGCAGATAGAATCAGCGCCAAGCTCTTTGAGCTGCTGCGCGTATTCCAGATAGCTATCAAGCGTGTGAACAGGGGATGTGGTGTAAGAAATGGCGCCTTCGAAATGGCCGCCGCATTCTTTAACCGCCTCAGCGGTATCAAGCACATTGCGAATGTCGTTCAGTGCGTCGAACACGCGGAACACTTCAACACCATTGCGCTTAGACGCCTTAATGAAGTGATTAACGATATCGTGCGAATAGTGCTTGTAGCCAACCAAATTCTGGCCGCGCGTAAGCATAGATAGCGGCGTATTCGGCGTAGCCGCGTTGATGGAGCGCAGACGGTCCCACGGATTTTCGTCCAGAAAGCGCATGCAGGAGTCGAACGTTGCACCGCCCCACGCCTCAATTGCCCAGTAACCGACACGGTCCATCTTTGGCAGGATGGGCAGCATGTCGCCAATAGGCATGCGCGTGGCCCATAGGCTCTGCTGGCCGTCACGGATGGTGGTATCCATGATCTGAAGCCTTGGCATGAACTCGCACCCCTTTCATTGTCAAATGGTCAAACGACCTTGTATATCGAGTTTCAAATTATAGAAGATGCACTTGGGGAATATATGGTGCGCGTACGAATTCACGGTCAAGAAACAAAAAACGCCCCATAACGGCGAAAAGGGCGATAGTGATTAAGGAAAAGGATGCGGCAGAAAACCGTGTCGATTAATGTTTTATTAAGTAGCTAACCCAGAAGCCTTAGGGCATGAGGCCAAAGTCAGCGAGGGGCGCTCTGGTGCCCGGAATTCGTGGGAACGCGCAGGCGTCGCGTACTTCGGTACGCAAGCCTGCGGGTTCGCGCGAAGGCCGAGTGCCAGAGCGCCCCGCAGCGTCAAGTGATTGCGACTGCCGGTAGGCAGGCGCAATATCAATAGCGCCCCGCAGCGTCGAGTGATTGCGACTGCCGGTAGGCAGGCGCAATATCAATAGCGCCCCGCAGCGTCGAGTGATTGCGACTGCCGGCAGGCAGTCGCAATCAAATTACATCATGCCCATACCAGCGCCAGCGGCAGCGGCAGCTGCAGCAGCGGCGTCAGCATCCTTCGGAATCTCGTTGATGGTTGCCTCAGTGATCAGAATGAGGGCGGCAACGGAAGCTGCGGACTGCAGCGCGGTGCGCGTCACCTTAACCGGGTCGTTTACGCCCATGTCAATCATCTTGCCGGTGGTGCCGTCAGCGAAGTTAACACCTTCGCCCTTCGGCATATTCTTCACCTTGTCAACGATAACAGAGCCTTCAAAGCCGGCGTTCTGTGCGATGGCACGCATCGGAGCCTCCATGGCCTTGCGGATGATTTCCACGCCAACCTTTTCGTCAGCATCGGTAACATCAAGTGCGTCAAGCGCGGGGATTGCGTTGATCAGAGCAACGCCGCCACCTGCGACAATACCCTCTTCAACAGCAGCGCGCGTAGCCTGCAAGGCGTCCTCGATGCGGGACTTCTTTTCCTTCAGTTCAGCCTCGGTAGCTGCACCAACCTTCAGCACGGCAACGCCGCCGGAAAGCTTAGCCAGGCGCTCCTGCAGCTTCTCGCGGTCGAAGTCGGAATCAACGCGCTCAAGTTCGTTCTTAATCTGGTTGATGCGGTCTTCAATAGCCTGCTTGTCGCCAGCGCCGTCAACAATCAGCGATGCGTCCTTGGAAACCTTGACGGTCTTAGCGGTGCCGAGCATCTCGATCTTAGCGTCGGCCAAGGTCATGCCGAAGTCCTTATCGATAACCTGAGCACCGGTAACAGCAGCAATGTCTTCCAGGATGCGCTTGCGGCGGTCGCCAAAGCCCGGAGCCTTGATAGCGACGCAGTTGAAGGTACCGCGCAGCTTGTTCAGAAGGATGGTTGCCAAAGCTTCGCCTTCGACATCTTCAGCGACGACAAACAGCGGGCGACCAGACTTCATGATGGTTTCCAGCAGCGGAACCATGTCCTGAATGTTGGAGATCTTCTGGTCGGTGAGCAGGATGAACGGGTCGGAAAGAACCGCTTCCATCTTGTCCATGTCGGTGGCCATGTAGGGGCTGATGTAGCCGCGGTCATACTGCATGCCTTCGACGATTTCCATCTCAAGACCGAAGGTCTGGGAATCTTCAACAGAAATTGCGCCGTCTTTGCCAACAGCGTCCATTGCCTCGGCGATCTTTTCGCCAATTTCAGCGTCACCAGCGGAAATGGTACCAACATTGGTGATCTGGTCCTTTGTGGAAACCGGTGTTGCGTCAGCCTTGATAGCCTCAACAACGGCGTCGGTTGCCTTCTGAATGCCACGGCGGATGCCCAGCGCGTCAGCACCGGCAGTCACGTTGCGCAGGCCCTCGGAGACAATAACGTCAGCAAGCAGCGTTGCGGTGGTGGTACCGTCGCCAGCAACGTCGTTGGTTTTCACAGCAGCTTCGCGAATAAGCTGAGCGCCCATGTTCTCGACCGGGTCTTCCAGCTCAACTTCCTTAGCAACCGTCACACCGTCGTTGGTGATAAGCGGAGCGCCGAAAGACTTTTCGAGCGCAACATAGCGGCCTTTCGGGCCAAGCGTCACCTTGACAGCGTTTGCCAGCTTGTTGACGCCAGTAGCCAGAGCCGAACGGGCGTCGCCTTCAAATTTGATGTCTTTTGCCATGTTGAAACTTCCTTTCGAAAGATATTACCTAATCAGAGGCCTAAAACTTACGCGGTGAAACTTATGCAAACACAGCGTAGAGGTCATCGGAGCGAAGGATAAGCACGTCTTCGCCCTCAACCTTGATTTCCTGGCCACCGAACTTGCCATAAACAACCTTGTCGCCAACCTTGACCGGAACGGGAATCAGGTTGCCGTCCTTGTCGAGTTTGCCGTCGCCGACAGCAAGCACGGTGCCGGACTGGGGCTTTTCCTTCGAAGAAGAAGCCAGAAGCAGGCCAGCTGCCGTGGTTTCCTCAGCCTCGTCGGCCTTGACGATAACGCGGTCGCCTAGGGGTTTGAGATTCATAATGATGCCTTCCTTTCAAACAGAACCAGCGATATTTTTCGCATGACTGGTATTTAACCACTCTAATATGTGGAGTGCTAGCACTCTAAGGTTACGAGTGCTAAACACTTTGGTAACTATAGCAGGCACAATTGCAATTGCAAGAAAAGGTGACGGGAATGTGAAGGGGCACCAACCTTGCAGCCAGTGCCCCTGTGAATAGTCGATTTAGTTGATTGCGACTGCTGGTAGCTAACCTTAAAGCGATAGCAGCGCTAACAAAAACTTACAGATTGGACCAAAGTCAGCGAGGGGCGCTCTGGTGTCCGGAATTCGTGGGAACGCTTTACTAGAGTCTATGACAAAGAAAGCCAGAGGGCATGAGGCCAAAGTCAGCGAGGGGCGCTCTGGTGCCCGGAATTCGTGAGAACGCTTTACTAGAGTCATATGACAAAGAAAGCCAGAGGGCATGAGGCCAAAGTCAGCGAGGGGCGCTCTGGTGCCCGGAATTCGTGAGAACGCTTTACTAGAGTCATATGACAAAGAAAGCCAGAGGGCATGAGGCCAAAGTCAGCGAGGGGCGCTCTGGTGCCCGGAATTCGTGAGAACGCGCAGGCGTCGCGTACTTCGGTACGCAAGCCTGCGGGTTCGCGCGAAGGCCGAGTGCCAGAGCGCCCCGCAGCGTCGAGTGATTGCGACTGCCGATAGGCAGTCGCAATCAACCAATTAAACGCGCTTGATAACGCGGCCGTCGCGAGTGTCAATCTGCAGCACGTCGCCAATTTCGACAAACGTAGGAACCTGCAGCTCAACGCCAGTTTCAAAAGTAGCCGGCTTGGTGGTGTTAGTAGCAGTGTCGCCCTTGAAGCCAGGCTCGGTGTGCGTGCACTCAAGCTCGACGAACATCTGCGGCTCAAGGCTGATTAGCTCTTCGCCAGCGTACAGCAAGCTTACTTCGTCGTTTTCCTTCAGCCATTTAGAAGTCTCGCCGACAGTTTCAGCAGGCATGCTCATCTGGTCGTAGGTGTTCGGATCCATGAAGTAGAAGTCAGAACCGTCGTTGTACAGGTACTGCATCTTGCGGGTTTCCAGACGCACAGTGTCGAACTTAGTGCCAGAGTTGAAGGTGTAATCAACGACGCGACCGGTCTTGATGTCGCGAAGCTTGGTGCGCACGAAAGCGCCACCCTTACCCGGCTTGACGTGCTGGAATTCAACGATGGTGCACATCTTGTTGTTGTAAACGATGCACATACCATTCTTAAAATCGGCGGTAGAGATTGCCACTGGTAGATCCTTTCAAACTAGAAGGCGACACGCGCGTCGCCTAAGGTTGCAACCTTTATAGTATAACCATTTCGTGAGTAGATTGCGTGAATACCTGGAAGCCTTCTTCGGTGACCACGCCAAAATCTTCCAAACGCATGCCAAATTCGCCTTCAATGTAAATGCCCGGCTCTACGGTCACGACATTACCCGGTGCCAGCGGCTGCTTGTTGCGTGGCGAAAGTACCGGCTCTTCGTGAATATCAATGCCAACGCCGTGGCCAAGCCCGTGGCCCATCTTGCCAGCATAACCGCCGGCAGCTAGCACTTCTTCGGCAAGCTGATGCATAGCAGCACCCGTTACACCAGGCTTGATAGCAGCTTCGACCTGCTCGTTTGCTTGTCGAAGTGTGTCGTAGGCATCACGCAAACGTGCATCAGGTTCGCCGACAAACACGGTGCGCGTCATATCCGAGCAGTAACCATAGGCGCGAGCGCCGAAGTCCATAACGATGCATTCCCCCGCCTCAAGCTTTTTGCTACCGGGAATAGCGTGAGGACTTGCTCCGTTAGCGCCGCTTGCAACAATCGACGAAAACGCCAGGCCAGCAGCACCGTGACGCAGCATCCAGTCTTCCAGTTCGATTTGCACTTCGCGCTCGGTCATGCCGGGCTTGATGTAGCTGCAAATATAGGTGAAGGCGGCGTCAGTTATAGTCTGAGCAGCCATCATGCGCGCAACTTCGGAAGGCTCCTTCACGGCGCGCAAGGTGCGAATAAAGTCGTTGGTTTCACGAAGCTGCGGAGCTGCAGGAGCCTTTGCGAGTGCGTCCTCCAATGCGCGAAAGTTGACTAGCGGCATAGAGTCTTCGATGCCAAGCACGATGTCGGTTGGTGCTGCGGTGGCGACTGCGGCTGTGGCTGTGGCTGTGGCTGTGGATTGTGCTGTGGCTGTGGCGGCGGATTGTGCGGATGCGCCTGCATGGCGCGCCGTAAACACATCGGCGAGCCACTTTGCATGCGTCACGCGCGCGTCGTCGACCGCAACAGCCTCTTCCCTATCTGCGGCTTTACGGGCAGCACCGCTGTATCGGGAATCGGTATGCAGTACCGCATCATGCGGAGTGACCAGCAGTGCATGGGCCGCTTCTTCGTCAAACACGTTGTCGAAGGCGGTCAGCCATGCGATGTTTGAAGTGTCGCGCACGAAAAACGTGCGAATGCCCGCCTCGTCACATGCCTGGCGCAGGCGCGCAAGCCGAGGCGCGGCGCTACCCTGAAATTCAGAATGCATGTTTGTCATTATTTCAGGTCACGACCTGCGACGATAACTTCGCCAGGCTTATAACGCGACTCGAAGGCTTCGTCCAAATGGCCCTCATATTCGCCACCAAGCAAAATATCAAGGCCGTCGCAGTAACCCTTGAAGCCGCGGCCTTTCACCTGAGCGACACATGCCGGGGCCACAACCGAAATGTGGCGGAACGGCTCGCGGTCGTTAACGTTGGAAATGTGCACCTCAACGCAGGGTGTATTCACACTGCCGAGTGCGTCGCGCAGCGCATAGGAGTAGTGCGTATGGGCACCAGGGTTGTACACGATGCCGTCAAAGGTGCCATGGGTGGAATGAATCTTTTCAACCAGGTCACCCTCGTGGTTTGACTGGAAGCACTCAACCTCACAATCGTGGGCAGCGGCGTATTCGGTGAACATCTTCTCAAGCGACTCAAGCGTGTCGTTGCCATAAATACCAGGCTCGCGAATGCCGAGCATGTTTAGGTTTGGGCCGTTCATCAGCAAAATCTTCTTCATGTGCTTCTCCTTGAAGGTAGGACGGAGGGGTGTTTTAAGGTGTTTTAGCGCGCGGCCGGAACTGCCGCCCACAACACTTACGCCACGATTGTACGACCACCACGCACAGGCGCAAGAATCCATTCCAAACTACTCGACAAAATGACTTTTCATCAAGCTGAATAACAAGTTTTCAAGCTTGATGCAGACTTTTCGCCTTGTTAGACTTCAAAGCAACCAAGGAGGAGGCTCTCTAGCCTAAAACGCGCTTTAGTGCTGGTCTAATAAGTGAAGTTGCCCTAATCAACCGGGTCGACATCGATGATGTCGCGCTGGGCTCGGTAAGCCTCAACGTCGTCGTGAACGTTTTTGTACACAAACGCAACCATAGCTGCGTCGTCCATGTAGCCGAAGAACGGCACGAAATCCGGAATCACGTCAACAGGCGCAACAATGTATAGCAGCGCCGCCACAATAGAAATAATCGTACGCGTCGGAGCCTGCGTATACTGATTTGTCAAATACGCCCTGACCAGGGAAATCATTGCAATCAGGTCTGCAAGCACTTCGCCAAAGCCAGGGATATTGTGCGCCGTGTCCTCAACCTGGCGCAGCAGCGTTTCCAGCTTCACTTTGTCGGCGACAAACGCCTTCGCCTTTTCGTAATACTGCTGGAAAGCCTTGGGTACCTCGCGCTTTGTACGCTTGGCATATTCAGCCTGCTCGGCTTGGTAAGTCTGATCGGACTGCTGCGAACTGTCGGATTGATTGGAATGGCGCACTCGCTTAATTGCGGTTATAGCTTTCATTAAATGCCCCTTTGAACGAAAACGCAAACCTACAAGGCCGCGCCAAAATGCAATTCGCCATCATTCTACGACAAGCCCAACTAACGCCGCAATAAAACAACCACCGTCTACGTTTAGTCGCAAACGGTGGTTGAACGCTGTCACTGAATTTGTCAAATCAATATGCCAAGGGCTTTATTTCTTATTCTTTAAAGTAGTGATGGACTCGCGGAACTTATTAAGTTTTTCATTTGCCTTGTCACCATCTTTGTCATATGCCTCAGTGCGTACATCGCTATAGAAATCATAAACATCATTACGCATTTCTGACCAATCATCGTAGCAATCACTGCGAGCATCAGACCACAAATCATATTCATCGGAACGAACCTGATACCAATCATCATAAGGCTCATTATCGTATGCATCTTTGAGGAAGCCATCATAAAAATCTTTGTACATGTCTTTTAGAGTTCCATCGTAGATTCCCTCGTAAACATCTTTACCAGCATCGTCGTAGATGTCTTCGTAAATAGCCTGAAGATTCTTATACTTGTCTTTCCACGAATCTTCTGACGAAAGAATTATTTCGGCATACTGTGCAGCATACTCTCGAAGTCTGATATCGAGTTCTTTTTGAGCTGAAACGGTATCAGAATAAAACGCTTTAAACTTGTCTGGATTTTCCTTATAGGCATCATACGTGCCCACCTCGGATTTTAAGGTGTCATACTTTCCATTGATTGATGCAAGTGTATCTTCTACATCTTTAGAAACAGTGGCTTTTAAATCTTCAACTGTAGTGGCGTTACTTGCAGCTTGCTGTGTTTGCTGTGCGCTATTGTCACCCGAATCGCCAGCTGACTCACCACTACCTCCGCCATTAGAACCGCATGCAGAAAGCGTAAGCGCTAAAGCTGCTGCACAAGCAATAGGAGCGATTTTCTTTATCAAGCACTTCGTTGCTCCAGTAGATCCATTTAGCATGACCTTATCAGCCGAGATAACCTTTTCTTCATTCATGTTTCCTCCTAGAATCGTTCCCTTCGGAAATACAAATTCCAAGATAGACAACATGCTTTTACGATTCCTCAGTTGACAACTGAATTTTGCGCGATTGGTGTAATGATTTTTCGAACCGTGCTACCAAAGCGAGGTTAGCCGTTGCTTGCCAGGACGAAGCGTAAATGCCCACGCTACCAAGGCGAGGCGTACACCTCTACAGTTTCGAAAGCGACGTTGCTGTTAAGACCGATAGAGAAAGCAGTAGATTGGCCCTGACCAGGGTTTGTAACGAAACTTACATCGCCGCTTACAATGTTGCCGTTTGCATCGCGCAGGATGGCAACCAAGCGAATCTGATCCCCCACAAACTGTAACGTGCTAAGTTCATCCACACGCACTTCGCCTGTCACCTTTGAGTTGCCGTATTGAGGCTTGTTTATTGCAACATTCGAAACAACAAGCGAGCCACCTTTTCCAGACTGCACGATATTGTATGAAGACGGCTTCACTGGCGTAAACTCCACCACCGCAGGAGCTGTCCCGCTATTTGCCGAGTTATAACAATATTGAGTTTCACCAGGCCCTAACCCCATTGCTCCGCTGTCTTGCGAAAACAGCACTGTACCATCTGCAGATTTGCCGGTAACCGTTACCTGAGGAAATGAAACGGTATCAGTGCCACTGTCATTGCGCAGGGCAAATACATACGTGACGTATCCTTGAGCATTGCAGCTCCACCCTGATTCGACAACAGACAAGCCACTGTCAGGCACGGCAACATTCGAAGATGAATGGCCCTCATCAAGCGAAGTCACTACTGATTGCGCTGTAGTACCCGTAGCGCCCGTATTGCCCGTGGTGTTGGCTGAGCTCGGCGCACCGTTCGTAGACACAGGGCTAGCTAACGCAGTGTTAGCCGGCACGGAACCTGCCGGCAAGGGGCTTGCTGGCGGCACACTTACAACGGATGCGACTTCCCCTTTAGCCGCCGCCTGCAAAGCCGCCGATAGCTCACGAGCACTCTGATAGCGCCCACTTGGTTCAAACGCACACGCATGATCAATTACAGCACGATATGCAGGCGGTACTTTCGCCTGGTCATCCAGCGCTTTTTCGTACGCTTCTTCATCGGGGCGCACGCCAGTCAGCATGTAGCCAAGCAGTCTTCCAATGGAATACACATCGCTTCGCGCATCGGTCTGTGCAAAACCAAATTGCTCAGGCGAGGCAAAACCCCAGGTCCCAAGCTTTGATGTATCTTTCGAAACCCCTTCAACACGAAGGCGCGCGATTCCTAGGTCAATCAGGTGCGCGCCATCGGCCGCAACAATCACATTTGCTGGAGAAATATCGCGATGCACAATGTTGCGAACATGCAACGCCTCAGCCGCTTCGCACACCTCAGCCGCCAACTTGCTGGCCTGCTCAAGCGCAATGCAGCCGTGTGCGGCTTAAGCCCTGTTCGATACACCAAATAATGATGGCGTCACGGCGAATTTTCGAATAAAGTTCCGACACTCCACTCTGGCGCAACAACCGCTGCGTCTCACGCAAATCACAATTAAGTCCAAATGCCAACATGATTGCATGGTCGCGGCCAGGCTTGCTTTTCCCCGAGAAGATATCGTACACAACCGTCGAGTTAATCCCCGAGGCACGGATCACCTCTGATCGCTTCAGGCCCTTCTCAGCCAGCAACTCTTTCAAATATTCAGGCAGCGCGCGGTCGCGCGGAGCTTCTTCGTTTAGGTATGCCTCAATACTACTTGACGCACGCAAACGTTCTAATAAGTCTTCTGTCAGGCGTTTTCCTCTGTTGCTGCCGTTGTCATGCATGCTCCATCTGCGTTGGTTCCCATTTTTTATTGCATAGTACCAGATGTCTAACAAACTAAAGGTCAACGCAGTGTACTGATACGCCCCATAGCACCTTACACATACGTTTCGACGAACTTTTTCACCTGCTCAGGCGCAGCGCCGTTTAAGAGTTTGCCAGCAACAATGCTTGCACCAGGGGCACTCGGCTTCAGCTTTTCTACCGTGTCACCAAAACCACTGCCGCCAGAGGTTGCAAACAACACAATTTTCTTGCCCGAAAAATCGCCGCTTTCCAAATAGGTGTTAATGATAGTCGGTGCGATATACCACCAGATGGGAAAGCCAATAAAGATAGTATCGTAGCCAGAAACATCACCTGCACCCTTGACGATTTCCGGACGAATTGACTGGTCTTTCTTCATCTCAATAGTGGTACGGCTATTGGAATCGTGCCAGTTCAGATCTGCTGTCGTATACGGCTGCACCGGTTCAATTTCAAACAAATCGGCGCCCGCCGCACGAGCAACTTCCTCGGCAACGCCTTCCGTAACACCGCTCGCGCTAAAGTACGCAACAAGATTCTTCGACATATGTAGCTCCTTAGAACAAATTTACCTTTCATTTTGCATGCTAATTCTTAGAGTCGGCTTCAAGTCAAGAGTTAGTTGGCAACTGTTTTACGCTTGCCAAACATACGCTACCCTGTTTGTATCAAACGGCGAACAGAGGTGAACATGCGAACAGTCGGTAACATCATTTGGATTATCTGCGGCGGGCTTATCATGGCAATTTGCTGGGCAATCGTCGGCATTGTTTTCTACATTACGATTATCGGAATCCCGTTCGGACGTCAGTGCTTCAAGTTTGCCGGCTTAACTCTTGCTCCATTCGGGAAAGATATCGCTTACGGCGGCGGAGCGCCATCGCTTATTGCGAACATTATTTGGCTTGTTTTCGCAGGTCTTTGGGCTGCAATTGCCTATGCAGTTGCAGGCGCGGTTTTCTGCATCACCATTATTGGCATTCCATTCGGTATTCAGCTATTCAAAATGGCGGCACTAAGTCTGCTTCCTTTCGGCGCCGAAGTGCTCAATGTCGATTAATAGCTGGCAAACTATCTCCTGCATTGCTATACTTATTTGTGCAAAATTTATTACTAAATTTGTATAGTGATTGGAGCTGTCATGCCGCTTTCCATTCCGAATATTCGCCCTATCAGCGATCTACGCACGAATCTTAATGATGTGTGTGAGCAGGCGCAACAAACCAAGCAGCCTATTTTTATGACGAAGAACGGCAAAGCAAGCCTTATTGTCATCGATTGCGAAGCCTACGAAGCTCAGCAAAAACACGACCGCTATATTCAAAAGCTTCGTGAGGCGGAAATTGAAGCTAAATACCATAATGAAACATTCACGCAAGACCAGGTCAATGAAGATATGCAACGTATTTTTGATGTCTGGGGCGTATAGACATGGTTAGCAAGAAAACAGTTGCGAAAAAGGCAACTTGCGCGCCAGTCAAAGCAAACGCTGAAACGAAACCCAAGCCAAAAGCTGCCGAGAAAAAAGAGGCAGAGGCTGCATCAAACAGACGCGCTATAGCGTATCGGCAGCGCGCCAAATGGGACCTGGAATCTATTGCCATATATATCGGCCAAGTTCAGGAAGCACCAAAAGCTGCAAAACAACTTGTTGAAGCTATAACTAATGCGATTTCGAACCTTAGCGAAATGCCAGAATTAGGCCGTCCAATCAACGATTACCGACTTGAATTTAAGCATTATCGCAGTTGGCTTGTCGAAAGCTACCGGATTTTCTATTCGTATGACGACGAAACGATAACAATCTGGCGTATCGTTCATACAAGCCAAGACTTCGACGATTGCCAACTTATCGAGTTTTAATGCGACGCGCAAATACGCCTTATAAACGTGCCCTACAGATACGCCTTATAAACGCGCTTTACAAATACGCATTCAAGTGATCGAGAATCACGCCGTCTTCAACCGGCAGCAGAGCCATGTCGCCCACATCACGCGGCAACACGAAGCGAACCTTGCCTGCACGGGCCTTTTTGTCGCGCTTCATAACATCCAAGATTTGCGCCGAATCATCAGACCAACCAAGCGACACAACACCCAGCGAATCAAGCAATGCGTCCTGTGCCTCAACCAAATCCTGCGACGTTCCGACCAAGTCTGCACCTAAGCGCGCAGCAAAACGCATACCTTCAGCAACCGCAGCACCATGCGAATAGGTACCGTAACCGGCAAGCTTTTCAATTGCATGCGCAAGCGTATGGCCATAGTTCAAATGCTCGCGAACACCAAGGCTTTCTGTTTTATCCTGAGCAACAATGCCAGCCTTAAACACAACGCAACGCGCAATGGCTTCTTCCACAACTGCAGCATCGCGGGCAGCCATCTCAGCTGCATGGTCAGTTAGCCAGAAGAAGAAATCGTCGCTGTCAACTACTGCCGATTTTGCCACTTCGCCCAGGCCACAGGCCCACTCTCGGGGCGGCAGCGTTTCAAGTGTTGTTGTATCGGCGCACACAAACGCTGGCTGCTGGAAACAACCCACCAGGTTTTTGCCAGCCTCTAGGTTTACGCCAGTCTTACCGCCAACCGACGAATCGACCATTGCAAGCAAGGTCGTTGGCGCCTGCACCACCTGCACGCCACGCATGTAAGTAGCCGCAGCAAAGCCAGCTAAGTCGCCGACCACACCGCCACCTAAGGCAACCACCACGCAATCACGCGTAAGACCCAAGCCTGCCATGGCTTCCCAAACTTCAGCCAGCACATCAATGGATTTCGCCTGCTCGCCAGAAGGCAAGCAGATATCCGACGCATGATAGCCGGCGCGCGCAAGCGACATTTTCGCCTGCGCGAGGTAACGCGGAGCCACTTGGTCGTCGGTAATTACCAGTACGTCATGCGCTTCAGCCACGGCAGAAACGCCGCGCATAGAATCGCCTAGTGCTGATAAAACCCCAGCTCCGATGCGCACATTGTACGCATCTTCGCCGGGAATGTTCACTACTACTTTTGTCGCAGGCACAGGATGCCTTCCTTTTCGAGAATTTCCTGAACTTCCTGGGCAACCATGTTGATGGACTTGCCGTTGGTGTCAATAGCCACGCTTGCAGCATCCTCGTACATAGGCAAGCGGCCTTCGATGGTCTTGCGGGCAGTATCAAGGTCTTTAAACAGCGGACGAGTGGAAACGTCGCCAACGCGCTCAACAGCCTGTTCTGCCGTGACCTGCAGGTATACGACGAAGCCGTTCTCTTTCAAGATCTTGCGGTTTTCCTCACGCAGTACGATACCGCCGCCACAGGAAACCAGCATCGGGCCCTTGTGTGCAAACTCGTCAAGCACCTCGGTTTCCATGTCGCGGAAGCCTTGTTCGCCCTGGTCGGCGAAGATCTGGTTGATTGCACGACGTTCGCGACGTTCAATGTAGGCGTCCAGGTCGATAGTAGCCAGGCCACACTGACGAGCCAGACGACGCGACGTGGAAGTTTTGCCAGCAACCATGAAGCCAACGAAGAATACGTTTTGCGTTAGCTCGTAAGTCGGACGCGAAGCCTTATCAATCTGCGGATTGTTAACAATCGAGGCAACCTCGTCGGGCGTGGAAACCGAAAGCGTGTAGGCAATCGGGTCTGATTCCGGAGTTAGGTTCTGGTTTGCGATGTCTTGGTTTTCCATTGTGAATCTTTCTTCTTCGAATTCTTGTATGTTCATCTTAGTTGATGATTAAGTTGGTGTTTGCGCTTAGCGATTGAGCTGGTCTTTTAGGTTGGGCGCTTGAACTTGGTGCTTGAGCTGGGCGCCTAAGCTGCATGTTTAAGCTGCATGTTTGAGCTGCATGTTTGAGTTCGGCGCTTGAGCTAAAACCTACCGCGCCATGGTATTCAACCGCTGCTTGTAAGCCTTGATGTTCGCCTTAATGTCAGCCATGTTGTCGCCGCCAAACTTCTGCATGTACGCATCGGCGATAGCAAAGGCAACTTCACCCTCAGCCACTACAGCAGCCGCCGGCACAGCGCATACATCAGAGCGCTCTTTAGAAGCTTCGGCAACTTCTAGCGTGTCAAGGTTAACGGTTTGCAGTGGCTGCATGAGCGTTGGAATTGGCTTCATAGCTGCGGTAACCACAAGCGGCATGCCAGTTGACATTCCACCTTCTAACCCACCAGCATTATTGGTTGTACGGGTAAACGTAGCGTTTGTCGAATCAAGCACAATAGGGTCGTGTACCTTGCTGCCAGGCCTACGTGCGCATTCAAAGCCCAAGCCGAATTCCACGCCTTTGATAGCCGGAATACTAAACAGCGCCGCGCCAATAGTCGAGGTCAAACGGTCGGTAGGAACCTCGAAGCTTCCAATGCCCGGCACAAGCCCGCGCACAACAACACGGAAGGTGCCGCCAAGGCTGTCTTTCTGCTTGATGGCGCGGTCAATCTCGCGCTTCATAGCCTCAGAGGCCTCGGGATCGGGGCAGCGCACCTCGCTTGTCTCGATGTCAAGGGGCGCATACGTTGCCGCCGCTGCACACGGATCTTCCTCGCGCATCGCAGCACTGCCAATCGACGTGACGTAAGAGATTACCTCTACGCCCAGGTCAGCAAGGAATTCACGGGCAATGCCAGCCGCAGCCACACGAGGTGCAGTCGCTCGTGCGCTTGAGCGCTCTAAGATATTGCGACAATCGTCGGTGTTCATTTTCAGTGCGCCAACCAAATCGGCATGGCCTGGGCGAGGAGTAACCTCACGCACAAGGCCAGTCGGCTCTTCGCCAAACGGAGCCATGCGGTCAGTCCAGTTTTCCCAGTCGCGATTCTGCACAAGCAGGGCAACCGGGCTACCAATGGTACGCCCAAAGCGAATGCCGGAAAGCACCTGGGCTGTGTCATGCTCGATTTTCTGACGCGCGCCACGACCGTAGCCAGACTGTCGACGAGCAAGGTCGATGTTGATTTGATCCTCGGAAACTTTCAGCCCCGCAGGAACACCCTCAACAATAGCGACAAGCCCCTGACCATGGCTTTCGCCGGCTGTATAGTAACGCATAGAGTCTTCTTCCGCTGGATTAGTGTAGTGCTATTGCGGTATTGTACCGCGATTATTTGAGATTGGCGGTGATTTGACCTGTACAGGTCAAATAAACGTCAGTGAGGGCAGCTGTGGTGCGCGGAACCAACTAGGCACGCGGAACTACTAAGCACGCGGGCAGTCAAACCCCGCCGCGTCAGCCATCATGTTAAACATCTCAGCCTCGGTCATTTCCACATCAATGCGTTCAATGTCGGCCAAAATAAACACCGTCGCCACTGCTTGCGCTACCAACATGCCACCGCCGTTGTAGGCTGCACAGCCAAGTTCAAGTGCATCGTGAACCAACTGCGTCTGACCGCTAGCATACACGGCGTCGAAAACAACCTGTTCAGGGCGCAGAAGCGATGTGTCAAATGGCGCCGGGTCGCCTTCCTTCATTCCACACGGCGTAGCATTAATGATGATATCCGCCGCACTGATGGCATTCTTCGACGTATCGTAGGTCCCAAACTTAAACGTCGGCTTCTCGTAGCCTTCGCGGAAGCTACGATGGCCTTCCTTTTCTGCAGGGAAATCGATGGTTGCGTAGGCGAGTTCCTTGTAACGCGCAAGGTAACCCTCCATCACCTGCTGACCACGCTCGCGCGTACGCGAGAGCATCAGCAACACATCAGCCCCAGCCAAGGCGCAGTTATGCAGAATAGAAATTGCCGTCGGACCAGTTCCGCACACCACAACGCGCTTGCCCTTAAACGACACGCCGGCAAGCTCCAAAAATTTCACGCAGCCTTCGCCGTCGGTATTAAAGCCAATCAGCTCGGCATCTTTGCGTACGAGCACGTTTGCCCCTTGCGCCAGCTTCGCACTGGCTGCTTTGCGCGTAGCCTTCTCGAAAGCCAGCGGTTTATACGGCGTGGTGATGTTGATGGAAAGGAAGTCACGCGCGTCGACAAACGCGCGGGCACCCTCCTCTTGCGGCTGATCAGCAAAGTCGTAAGTCCAGTTCAGACCTAACTTTGGGTACACCGCGTTGTACATTACCGGCGATTTCGAATGTGCGACAGGATGCCCCAAAATATAGAGGCGCTCGCCTTCGTTCTGCTCGGTCATGAAAATCCTTTCTGGTCGTTAAAGGGCCTGCAGTTTAGCAGGGATTTTCATAATAACGAAAGCCAAGCTAACGAATTTAGCGAATACGTGAACGGCAAGAAGAATCCGCGGTTGCACGCGACTTGCCATTCGTGGTTTTCTGGGGTTTTAGACTACTTGCACTCAATAGGCGACGCGACAGAAGCAGGCACTACAACCGGCGCTCCTTCAGCAACAGCCGCAGCAGCAGTCGCTCCTTCAGAAGCAGGCACTACAGCCGGCGCTCCTTCAGTAACAGGCACCGCAGCCGTCACCCCTTCAGCAACAGCCGCCGCCCCTTCAGGTTGCGCATCGCCTAAAATCATACGCTCAAGCTTTCGCACGTATACGGTATGCTTCAAATCCTGCTCAACCAATGGTGCGACCAAATATGCCGGCAGTCCCGCATTGTGCGCACCAATGACATCAGTAGAAAGTTGGTCGCCAATCACCACGACCTGCCCACGAGCAGCCCCCAACCGGCGACGCGCCACCATAAACCCAAATGGCAACGGCTTACACGACTTCCCCACCACGGGAATATCAAGTTCAGCTGCCAATTCATATACATTGGCATGCCAGTTATTCGACACTAAATAAAAGCCAATGCCGGCATCCTTCGCGCGCGCAAGCCATACGCGCACATCACGCGGCACGTCATCGGTCGCTCGCGAGCGCACAGTATTATCGATATCCAACAAAGCAAAGCGATACCCCTGCTCAATCAAGTCACGCGTAATATCAATGCGTGAAATGCGAGAGAAGTACCGCTCTGGTTGCAAATATGCCACAGTTTTACCCTGCGCCTTTAAGCCTTAATGACTAGGCAATTCTTACGAGAATGTCGCCTGATGTTCTTCATAGGTCTTGCTAAACATATAGTTGTCACCCTCGAAATAGAAGAAGTAATAACCCTCATTGATGGCGTCCATGTCTGGTGAGCACACCGCCTTTAAGCAATCAAGTGACGGCGAGCAAATAGGAGTCGGCGGCAAGCCCTTATTTGTATAGGTGCTGTACGCCGAATCAGAATGCACCTCTTCAGCAGTAGGATCGTGGCCAACTTCGTAGGCAGTAGTAGCGTCGGACTGCAGAAGACCATAGCTCGGGTCGCCTTCAGTAGTCAGGCGGTTATAGAACACCGCTGCCACCTTTGCGCGAATAGCCGCATCGCCGCTAGATTCCTTTTCAACAATGGAAGCAAGGTTTACAGCCTGATAAAGGTTCAAGCCTTGCGAAGTCGGATACGACCAATCAAGGCCAGCAGTTTCGGTTTGGAACTGAGTAAGCATCTGGCGAATAATGCTATCGGCAGTAGCATCAGCCGTAAGTTCGTACGTCTTGGGGAACAAGAAGCCTTCAAGGCTGTTAGTGCCTGCAGTTTGCAGGAAGGAATAATCGGCAGCATACACACTTGCGTTGGAAGCTGCAGCCGTAAACTGCTCGGCTGTCACCTTGCCTTCAGTAGCCGTCTGAACCGCAGTGGCAATTTCTGACAGACGATAACCCTCAGGAATGGTCACGGAATTACCCATAGCCGGACCAGCCTTCAGTAACGCAATAATATCGTCAACAGAAGTGCCACCTTTAATGGTATACGTGCCAGGCTTCAGGGCTGAACCCGCGCCAAGCGCTGTCACACGATCAGTGAAGTCCTTCGAGCTAGAAATAAGCTTCGCATCAACAAGCGTCTTACCAATAGAGGTTGCGCCTTCGCCGTTATCGACAACAACAGTGGCCTGCTCACTTGCAGAAAGTGTTTCCACCTTCGGCGAAGAGCAGCTTGTCACACGTGTAACAATAAAGAAGATAAGCGCGATAGCAACAATAAGCAGCACGATAGCGGCGATAATACCCGGCGCTTTAGAACGCTTCGGCTTAATATAACTGGTGTCATAGGTGCGGAACATACGGTCGCCGCGGGCATGCGCTTGACGAGCCGCATACGACGGACGATTAGAGTACGTTACTCGCTTACGAGGAGACATAACAATTTCCCTTCCTTTATGCTTGGCGGGCATCAAGCCACGCCTGCAAGAAAACGCTTGCAGCAATCATATCTACTTTACCGCGCATTTCGCGCTCGGTTAACCCGCTTTCACGCAAACTGCGCTTCGCTTCGACCGAACTCAAACGTTCGTCAGTAAACTCAACGGGCAGGTCAGCAGCTTGAGCAATACGCGTGGCAACTTCGCGAATACGGGCAGCTTGCGGGCCTTCTTCACCTGACATAGTATACGGAAGCCCCGAAAGTAACATTTCGGGTTCCCAATCTTCAAGCACACGTTTCCAGCTTTTTGCGTTGGCTTCAACCTCGGCGGCAGGCAGCACGCACACCGGCGATGCTACGCGCTCGCGCGGATCGCTTACGGCAACGCCGATACGAGTTTGGCCAATATCGAGTGCAAGAATTCTCATTATGTTAGTTCCTTTTCCCTGATAGACGCTTCGCAAAACCCCAGCGCCTAAAAACACGAAAACGCCCCGCAATACGCGCGGGGCGCCAAAACGCTTTTGTTACAGCAGCAGCTTGCGAGCCTCTTCCAAAGCGTCATCAATGCCTGCAGCATTCTTGCCGCCAGCCTGCGCCATGGAAGGCTTGCCACCGCCGCCACCCTGCACACAGGGGGCAATAGCCTTGATAACTGCACCAGCGTTGAAGCCAGCATCAACAGCCTCGGGGCTACCAGCAGCCATAAGCACCGCTTTGCCGTCTTTTTCGCCAATAAGTACGCAAGCACCCGGAGCAGAAAGGCGCTTGCTCAGCACATCCCAGCCGTTGCGCATAGCGCCTGCATCGGCGAAGGGAGCACGAGCGATAACAACCGGATAACCGCCAGCCGCGCTAACAGCAGCATCAGCAAGTTTGGCAACACCGTCGCCAGAAACCGCACCGGCAGCCTGCTTAGCAGCCTTCTGCGCTTCCTTCAGCTGCTTAACGTTAGTTGCAGCGCGGTCAGCCGTTTCAAATAGCGGAGCACGCAGCGCTTCGGCGGCGCCCTTCAGTTCAGATTCCATATGGCTGATATATTCCATAGCACCGTAGCTGGTCACAGCCTCAATACGGCGAACGTTCGCACCAACACTGGTCTCGGTGGTGATTTTCATGATGCCAATTTCAGCAGTATTTGAAACATGGCAACCGCCGCACAGCTCGCGAGAGAATTCGCCAGCCTCAACAACACGCACCGTATCGCCGTACTTTTCGCCAAACAAAGCCGTAACGCCAGCTGCGCGCGCCTGATCAAGCGAGGTTTCGTAAATGTTGGTAGGCACGGCTGACATAATAAACTCGTTAGCAACGCGCTCAACCTCGGTCAGCTGTTCAGCAGTGACAGCAGCGAAATGCGTGAAGTCAAAACGCAGACGATCGGGCCCAACATAGCTGCCAGCCTGCGATACATGATCACCCAGCACCTGACGAAGTGCAGCATGCAGAATGTGCGTTGCTGTATGGTTGCGAGTAATGCGAGCACGACGACCAGCATCAACCGCCGCAGTTACTGCGTCGCCAACCGTAATGCTGCCAGTAGAAACCTTCGCCTTGTGCGCGAACAGGCCTTTCTCGGGAGCCTTCGTGTCGGCAACTTCAGCAGATGCGCCAGCGGCCGTTTCGATAACACCCGTGTCGCCAACTTCGCCACCCATTTCAGCGTAGAACGACGTGGTGTCTAAAATAATGTCGCCCTCTTGGCCAGCAGCCAGCGAATCAACCTGCTTGCCGTCAGCCACAATAGCAGCAACCGTGGCCTGGCAGGTAAGGTCGCTATAGCCAACAAACTTTGTGGGGCCAAGCTGTTTCAGCAGGTCAGCATACACGCCGCCATAGGTAGACCACGCGGCCTCGGCATCTTTGGTGTTTGCTGCACGGGCGCGCTCACGCTGCTCGGTCATGCAGCGCTCGAAGCCCTCCATGTCAACTTCCACACCACGCTCTTCGCACAGCTCGCGCGTAATGTCGACCGGGAAACCATAGGTGTCATGCAGGGTAAAGGCAGCCTCACCCGAAAGCACCGTGCCGTCAAGCTTGTCAAGCGCATCGGCTAAGTATGCACGGCCCTGGCGCAGTGTTGCGCCAAAACGCTCTTCCTCAGACAGAATGATGCCGCGCATAAGCTCGCGATTTTCCACGATTTCGGGGTACACATCGCCCATCAGGTTGACAATTTCATCAATGTATTCGTTCAAGAACGGCTTATCTAAGCCAAGCAAGTGACCCTTCATAACCGCACGACGCAGCAGGCGGCGAAGCACATAGCCACGGCCTTCATTGGAAGGCAGAATGCCGTCAGCAATCATGAATGCGACCGAACGGCTATGGTCTGCCATGATGCGCATCGAAGTATCAATTTCAACGCTTTCGCCATACTTTTTGCCGGTCAGGCGCTCGCCCACACCAACCAAGCTGCGCAGCACGTCGGTGTCGTAGTTGTTGGTAACGCCCTGCATGATGGCAGCAATGCGTTCCAAGCCCATGCCGGTATCGATATTTTTGGTAGCAAGCGGAGCTAAGGTGCCGTCTTCTTGGCCATCGTACTGAGTAAACACGCAGTTCCAATATTCCAAGTAGCGGTCACAATCGCAACCCGGCTTGCAGTCGGGGCTTCCGCAACCAACCTCGGGGCCCTGGTCAAAGTAGATTTCAGAACACGGACCACACGGACCGGTCGGGCCAGCGCGCCAGAAGTTGTCTTCTTCACCCAGCTTGGAAATGTGGTCCTCGGGCACCCCGAGTTCTTTCCAAATTTCAATGGTTTCATCGTCGTCTTCAAAAACCGTGAAATACAGCTTTTCAGCCGGCAGCCCAAGTTCTTTTGTAGAGAACTCATACGCCCAAGCACACATTTCGTTTTTGAAGTACTTGCCAAAGCTGAAGTTGCCCAGCATTTCGAAGAACGAAAGATGACGCGCGTCGCCGATGTTGTCGATGTCGTTGGTGCGCACGCACTTCTGCGCGGTAGTAGCGCCCACGTAGGCCGGATCGAATTCCTTCTGATGAAGGAAGTAAGGCTTAAACTGCACCATACCAGCGCTGGTCAGCAGAAGAGATGGATCGTCGGGAATAAGCGACGAGGAAGGCAGGCGTTTGCAGCCCTTTTCCTCGAAGAAGCTCAGATACTTTTCACGGATTTCTGCGCTGGTCATGTACTTCATTGTGTCTGCTTTCTAACGAAACTCGTCTAGTCGTTCACGTTCACGCCAATGTTCACACAAGCGTTTGTGCTACGACTTCTTACCATACTTGAAGATTTCTTTTAAATCCTTTTTACCCTCGGCGTTGGCCTCTGGCGCGACCGCATCGGGATGCGGAGACACGGCATCGGCTACCGGGTCAACTTCATTGCCAGGGCTTGGTGCACCCTTGAAGAATACGCCGTCTACTGCAACCAACTGACGACCTGTTTTCTTCTCGAAGTAATACACAAAAATGGACTTTGCCACAGCAACAGCTGGGATAGACGCAAGCATACCCACCAGTGCACCGGTGAAGCCGCTCATTGCACCACCAATAGCGCTGCCAGCCATAAGAGCAATCAGGTTAAGCGCCGGGTGAATATCAACCGAAGACGCCATAATACGCGGCGAAATAAAGGTGTATACGATTTGCTGAATCGCAATGGTGCCAATAAGCGCAACAACGGCGACAAATGGGCTTACGAATATGCCAACAATAGCAGCAATGCCACCGCCAAGCCACGGGCCAACAATGGGAATGATGTTCAAAATACCCGTAATGCCGCCAAGCGCCGCATTATTGGGAATACCCAATACCGTAAACAAGATTCCGCAACCAACGCCAATGATGGCGCACTGCAGGACCGTTCCCTTAATGTAGCCACCCATCACGCGCGTAAGCGTTACGTACAGCATTTCCATGGTTTCACGACGAGCGGGTCCTGCAAGACGCATAACCTCACGGCCCATCCCAGGTAAATCAATAAGAATCCAAAACGCAATGATTAAAGCAAAACCAACCGCAATACACGTGTTCACAACGCCCGTACCAAAAGCAACCACACCCGATGCGCTTTGACGTGCAATATCGGAAGCTGCCGAACCTAATGTAGAAAGGCCATCATTGATATACGTGCGAACTGTATCGTTTTGAAAGACATCTGAATACTGAGCATAAGTATTGTTTGCCCAGTTCATCAGTTCATTAATGTAAGTAGGTACACTCTGAATAAGGTTGTTAAACTGATCGCCTACACCAAATACTGGCGAGAACATAAGGAAGGCTACCAGCACCAACACAGCCGCCATAATAACGTAGCTGATTGTAGTGCCAACAACGCGTGATACGCCTTTTGCTTCAAGCCAATTCACAATGCCACGCAGGCAAAACACGATGACGACCGTCCAAAGCAAAATAGCAACAGGGATGCTTAAAACGTTGACCAGATAAACGCAGGCCCAGGTAATAAGACCTGCGCCTACGATGGTCCAAACAATAAGGAAGGCTCGTTTTGTTTTATCGAACGAACGCGCTTTTTGCTGCTCGTCGTCGGTCATGCTGCAAGTTCCTTCCGGCGAATTTACGCCTGTTCAGATTTGGTTTCTTGGTTGTAGGTGAAATATGCCGGGGCATCAGCCTTTGAATCTTGCGCCGCAGAAGCGTCAGCCTTTGCAGCCTCGGGGTTTGAGCTTGCGCCCGCCGTCGTAGCTTCAGTCGTAGAAGCAGCTGTTTTGCTAGCGGTATCAGCAAACGCTTCAGATACAGCAGTACTGGTAAGCGCCTCGGCGGCGTCGTGCTGCGCCTGCGCCTTTGCTTCGGCTTCAGCCTGTGCCTGCGCCTTTGCTTCACCAAGCTTTACCGATTCATCAGAGGCGTTCTGCGTTTTAAATACGCCGCGAACCTTGGAGGTAACGTTATTCATAATGTCAAGCGGAGCATTAGCGATTTTGTCAGCTGCGTCGACAGCACTGGAAGCTGTTGCGGTGATAGTCGAAACGTCTTCCAAGATAGTATCGACACGCATGATTTCCAGATTAGCTGCGTCGACAGTTAGCTGCACACGGTCAACCAGTGGATCAACCTTATCAACAACCGGCTCGAGCGACTTGGCCATACGTTGCACGCTGTCAAGCGTTGGGTCAAGCTGAGCACGAACTTCATCGATGGTTTTATTTGTTTTGCGAACCGTCATAACCAATTCGACAATCAGCCAAATCAGCGCAACGCCAACAAGAATAAAAACTACGGGAAGGGCAATAGCCACGATTTCGTCAGGGCTCACGGTCTGCCTCCTTCAAACTGTACGAAAAATAACCTGTCAACTATACCACGCATCAGGCAAAATCGCGAGAAGCCCACCGAACCAACGAACGAGCCGACAAACGAGCCGACAAACGGACCGATAAATGAACCAACAAGGCTAGTTACTTTGAGATTCGCCAGTTTCACCTAAGCCGCGCTGTCCGTGTTCGCGGTACGCCGCAGTAATGCGACCTTCCCAGCCCCACTCAGTTGGGTGATAGAAGCAACCGCGTTCAAGCCCTTCGGGAAGATAGCGCTGGTCAACCCATCCATTTGGATAATCGTGTGGGTACTTGTATTCACCGTAACCTTCCGAACCCGGACGATGGCGATCGCGCAGATAATCGGGGACATCACGCTTAGGGCCGCGGCGCACCTCGGCAAGTGCGGCGTCAATGCCCGCCTCTGAAGCGTTGCTTTTTGGCGCAAGCGCAATGTAGACCGCCGCTTGTGCCAAGTTGATGCGACATTCAGGGTAGCCAATAACCTCGGCAGACTTGAATGCAGCTTCGGCGATGAGCAGGGCGTGAGGGTCGGCGTTGCCAACATCTTCCGATGCATGAATAAGCATACGGCGGGCAATATATTTCGGGTCTTCCCCACCGTCAATCATACGTGCGAGCCAATACAGCGCAGCATCTGGGTCTGACCCACGCATCGATTTGATGAATGCCGAAATGATGTCGTAGTGCATGTCCTTGTTTTTGTCGTACGGCAGACTACGATGCGGTGTTGCACTTTCCACCTGGGCTTTTGTAATGGTTGTTGGCTTTTTTGATGTGCCAGGCTTGCTCATTGCTGCTGCTAGTTCAAGCGTAGTAAGCGCGCCTCGACCATCGCCACCAGCAAGCAGCACAATGGCAGCCCGCGCGTCTGCGTCAAGCTTATAGGCGCCCGCAAGGCCACGTTCGTCTGCTACCGCACGGTCAACCAATTCGGCAATATCGCCATCGGAAAGGCTATGCAGTTCCACAATACGTGAACGTGAAATAAGTGCAGAATTCACTTCGAAAAACGGGTTTTCAGTAGTTGCGCCAACCAACACCACAACGCGATCTTCCACTGCATGTAAAAGCGCATCTTGCTGACTACGATTGAAGCGATGAATTTCGTCAACAAACAAAATGGTGCGTGACCCAGAAAGCGTCAAACGCTTTTCAGCTGCATCGATTTCACGGCGAAGATCAGAAACCGTACCGCCAATAGCTGAAACCTCAACAAAGGTTGCCTTGGTGGATTCGGCAATGACGTGGGCAATTGAAGTTTTGCCAGTACCTGCGGGGCCATAAAGAATAACGGAAGTGACGTTGTCGTTTTCAATAGCCGCACGAAGCCAACTGCCTGGACCCACCGCCTCAGTTTGACCCACTACGTCTTCAAGTGTGCGCGGGCGCATGCGAACCGCAAGTGGCGCCACTTGCTGCTTTCGTTCGTTTTCCATTGCCGTAAACAAGGTATCCATACTTGCGTATCCTTCGTGGTATAGGTGTGCATCGCATCATAACACGCGAACGTTTGTTTGTGCAACAAAAAAGGCATTTATCTCAAGTGAGGGTTCTTCACCTGAATCTGTCTGCTGTCAAGACTTTACTTTGCCTTTTCGCGTCCTATACTCAAGGTAGGTTCTACCCTTGAAGCCGCATTTTTGCGATGGACCGATGCTATTTTTGAGGGAGCTTTATATTGCCCGTGAAACGGGGATTCGTACCTGTTGGTGCGAAAGCCGGGAAGCGTGCTGCGAGCACCCACCTTACTGAGGTGGGTTCATCCTTCCGGCCAGGGGTGGAACTTTTTTATGCCCTTAAGTCACCTGTAGCTCCAGGTAGTGCCTTATACCCCTAAGTCGCCTGTAGCTCCAGGTAGTGTCAACACGAATGTCGCACCTTTACCCAATTTGCTTTCAATCACAATGGAGCCGTGATGATACTGCACGGCATGCTTAACGATAGCCAAACCCAGACCCGTGCCACCTGTTTCCTTGCTGCGCGACTTATCAACGCGGAAGAAGCGTTCGAAAACTTTCTCCTGCATTTCCGGTGCAATGCCAGGACCCGTATCACTCACGCGCACAGTCACCGTGGTGGTCACTTCATCAGCATGCGCGTCACCTGCCTCGGCGAACAGTTTGCGATTGGCGTCGGTCGCCTCAGATGTAGAAACTTCTATGTGAACCGACCCACCTTCGCTGTTGTAACGCACGCCGTTCTCAATCAGGTTGTACAGCATTTCCTCAGCAAGGGTCTCAGAGCCCAAAATATTTGCCGCATCGCCTTCTACTTGAATAGAAACACCCTGATCGGAAGCAAATTTCTTCAAGCGATCAGCCATACGTTGCGCCACGGCGTATACGTTGATTGGCAACTCTTCGCGCGTAAAGGCGCTCTCGTCAAGTTTCGATAAGGTCAGCACGTCATTGATAAGCGTGCGCATCGATTGCGCTTCGTCATAAATTAACCCCGCGAACTTCTGACGGTCGCCCGGAAGCACCAGGTCGTTCTTCATAAGCTCGGCATAGCCCGAAATAACCTGCAACGGCGTTTTCATCTCATGACTAACGTTGCTCGAGAAATCGCGACGCATGGTTTCCGCTTCAGCAAGTTCTTTGTTTTGGCGTTTGAGCTGGGCTTGTTGCTGATCAATCCGCGTAAGCAGCGGCACCATTTCTTGGTAAATATCGTTATTGAGCGGCTCTGCCATATCAAGCGCATCGATTGGCTTCATAATGCGACGCGTAAGGAGCCGCGACAACAAAAACACCAGGCCAGCAGCAACAACGAGCGCAACAAGCACCGGCGCGAGCATTTCGCCTAAAAACGCCAGCAGCGAATGGCGCGTTTCCGACAAACGGATAATGCGCCCGTCGGAAAGTTTCTTCGCTGCATACACCGTATCGGTGCCGACCGTTTCCGAATAGCGCAAGCTCACAGCAGCGCCGGAAGTAGCCGCCTCCTGCACCTCGGGTCGCGAGGCGTGATTGTCCATCAGATTCGCATCAGCTTGGCTATCGTACAAAACCAAGCCGCTCGAACTGATAAGCGTGTAGCGCGTGATGCCATCGAACTGCTGCGAAAGCACCGTTGTAACGTCGTCGGAAGGCGACGCATCAAGCGTTGCCGCCGCGCGGTCAGCCGCATCAGCCAAATTAGCTTCGGCGTCGTGCTCGTAGGAGAAGTAGAAGATACTGGTCATCGCCACGGCGAAAACCAACACGATGCCCAGCGTGAACGCCAGCACGCTTGAGAAGATGCGCCCGGAAAGACTCTTTGCGTTTTCGCTTGTCGGAGACATGCGCCTTAACCCTTTACGCTTCCCGATTGATACTGTAACCAACGCCGCGGACGGTTCGGATATGCGCATCGGCGCCCGGGCATGCCGCCGCAAGCTTCTGACGAAGCGTCTGAATATGCACGTCAACCGTACGGCTTCCCCCGGCAAAATTCCAGCCCCATACATTTTGTAGCAACTGACCTCGAGAAAGCACGCGCTCAGGTTCCTTCATTAATTCGTGCAGCAAGTCAAACTCCTTAAGCGTCAGCTGCACCAGATTACCGCCAGCACGTACCGTACGCGAGGAAACGCGCAGCTCAATTTGGCCACAAGAAAGGTCGTCATCAGGCATAACTGCAGGAGCACTGGCGCGACGCATCAGCGCGTTCACGCGGCTGACCAACTCCATCATGCCGAAAGGCTTTGCCAAATAGTCATCGGCACCCGCATCAAGGCCGCTCACTTTGTCGAATTCGGTATCCTTGGCCGTCAACATCATGACCGGCAGATTCTTCGTTGCCTCGTCAGCGCGTAAACGACGCAAAACTTCTAAGCCGTCAACTTCGGGCAACATGATGTCGAGCAGTACCAGCTCAGGTAGTTTTGAGCGACACGCAGAAAAGAATTCGGAAGCAGTAGAAAAACCCTGTGTCGAAAAGCCCGCCTGCTTAAGCGCGTACACAGTCAAATCACGGATATTTGTGTCGTCTTCCAAATAGTAGATAGTCATCTAGCGCTACACCTCTTGACTTGTTCTGAAGCCACTGCAATCAAAAGTCTTTGATGCGCTCTGTGCATATAGCGCGTGGCGTACAAACACTATCCTACACTTGCGGTAAACATGAATCTGACCTGATTTCCGCACTCTAGCCCAAGCTTTACAATGCCTTTACATAGGCGCACGAGGTCATAGGTAGCTTTATGTATAAATGACGAGCGGCGGCAGCACCTTGCAAGCAACGTTTTATACGCACACGAACGTCGAAACAAGCAGCAGTCGCTTTACGCGGGCGGGAGAACTAGCGGCAGCACCCTATGCGCACAAAAGCGACGACACCTTACGCGCACAAGCAACCGCCCTACGCGCGCGTGAACGGCGCGATAGCGCGGAGCACTTCGTCTTTCGCCACGTCAGCCTTCGGCCCTTCCTTAATGACGAAAATCAGGTTGCCGGAAAACCCAGCATCAATCGTTTTGTTAAACCAGATATGCGGCTGTTTCACCAACGGACTAATACCGCCAGCAACCTTAGCTGCTGTAGCCTCAATATTTGCCGCACGCTCTGCAATATCTTCGCCCGTACCTTCGATAACCAAGGGAATAACTACCTTACCCTGTGGCGGCAAGTGCGTAAGCGAATTCTTGTTAATAGAAGAGTTCGGGATGATAATAGTTTCGCCCGACAAATTCTCAATGGACGTATGGCGCCACGTGACATCCTTTACAATACCAGACGCAGACCCCACGCTAATGTTGTCACCAGGCTTAACAATGCCGAGCAAGCTTACTTGCATACCGCCAATAAAATTGGAAATGGTATCTTGGAAGCCGAGCGATAAAGCAATACCACCAATGCCTAAAGCAGCGATAGCCGAAGTCACATCAACGTTAAAACAGGTGGAAAGCAGCGTTGATATACCCAAGATCCAAACTACAGCACGACCAATATTCACCAGGATGCTTGAGGTGGGAAGGTTGTCGGTTCTGTTAAGCGCGTGACGCAAAACCCTTGTAAGCAAATGAGCAACGACTGCTGTGACAGCAAGAATAATCACTGCGGTAATAGCAGTGCCAGCCCATTCGCTGCCGGTTAAGTTCGTTAAGAATGATTCGAATCGTTCCATCTTCTTGCTTTCTGCGGGCTGCGCCCACTTTTCAACTGCGTCACACCTGTAGGGGACGCCCTCTCATGTATTCAGTGCGTACCACTCGACTATTCAACCGTGCCGTATACCTGCCCCCACGCATGTCCGCCGATTGCGGAATTTAGCTGGTCGCATAACCGCTGGCGTGTGTAAGACCCAGGAGGTAGCAGACTGATAATCTCGGTTAAGTCATCAGGCAAATCAAATGATTCGGCTGCGACCACCACATCCAAGCGACGCACAAACTTCTTACCCGCGTCGGCAAATACCGAATCGACCACGCGTTGCAGCTGGCCATAATGTTCGCTGCGCTTAGTATTGTTGCGAATCGGTTGTTCCACACCAGATTGCGGCATACTAAATTGCAGCCTTTGCAGTTGGGGAAACGTCTAAGCCATCAACCGCTGCCACCAAGGCGCCCGTGTATGCAGGCGTTGCGGCACCAGTCGCACGCAAAAACTCAGCGCCAGCCTTTCGCAATGTAACGGCTGCATCAACCATAACATCTGCGCAATAGTAGGGGTTTTCGGCAGTTGCAGCACGCTGACCCGGTTTGTTTTCCACAACATCAAATTGCGCGAGCACCGGCAAACCGCTTTCGTCAGCTTCTTTGACCAGTTTGCACATTTCATCAATGGAAAGCTTGGTAGAAAAACCGGCAACGTTTGCCTCTAGGCTTGTCATAACCTCCAAAGCCTCGGCAAACGTATGGCGCCCGTCGGCAAGCAAGCCATCAGCTGCAACGTCAACCGAAGCAATAATAGGCAGCGAGCTTACCTGGCGCACACCCATAAGCGCACACTTCAAATCAGCAGGGTTTGCGAAACCGTTTAAGAAGAAGGCGTCAAGCTGTTCAGTTGCACAAGCGCGAGCCACACGAGCATACTGTTCGCGGTTTTCGTTGAGTGAAGCTTTACTGGAAGCATCAAGCGGCAAACCACACGGACCAACTTCCACAAGCGCATGCTGCGGCTGCAGATTGTTCACAATAGAAAGCGAAGCCTTTACCAGCTCGTCCAAGCGGTCAGACATACCCCGATGCGCCAAACGCGCCGGCGTCATAGAGGCCGTTTCGGTCACCAAGCAATGCGCGCCGGCAGTAAGGTTTAACTGTAGGGCGTCACGCACCGCTTCGGGTTCCATAAGTGTTGCGTATTCAATATCGCCATCAGGCGCGAAGCCTTGACGAGCAAGCACTGAAGCAACCGGTGAAGAAAGCACCAACATGTCGCGTCCAAAACGCAGCTGAATATCGGGCATAGAAATTCCTTTCGACGCGCTTATTCTAACAAACGAAACGTCTGCGAGTGCCCGCGCCAACCACGCGCCAACCATAGACCACAGGCTTGCGCCGGCTATAGAC
>CAVEUW010000007.1:41411-55383 GCA_963619015.1 Senegalimassilia sp.
GCTATAGACCACTCAAAAATCAGGACTCAATCAAGACGCAAAAATTGCCGTATAGCCTATATTGCCTATAGGATTTAACCTATTCGTAACGAAAAAGAAGTTTCCTTCACAAAACTCGCAACTGTGCGACACATTGACTCCAAGGTCATTTCTTATACTGCAAGTCGTAGCAAACAAGGTTCCCCTCCGAGTTTGCACCTGCTTTTCCCTAAGCAGATAATGCAGCGCATTCCTTCCCTAGGCGCTGCAGATCCCCTCCCTTCGGGTCCGGTTTTCCCTAGCCGGGCCCATTCTTTTTTACCTCTGCGCCCAGGTGTTAGCGTCAATCGTCCAGTCAACAACCTGGTTGGACGGGAAGTCGTAGAAAATAACACCGTACGCTTTGCTGCCTTCAACGTCGTAAGCCGCAAACGGATTTGAAGCAAAGAACTGCGCATATACCTGCGTCGAGTAATCTTTTGGTCCTTTGTCCAAGGATTTCCAATCCATTCTCCAACCTAGGTTCACATAGATTACCTTTTGCGCAACAGTGGCACTGTCGCCTTTGCTCGTGTAAGGAGCATCGCTAAAAACCGTTTTCAAATCAGCAACTTTTTGATCAACGGTTCCCTGATACCTGTTGTAGGGACCATTCATGTTGACGTGCTGCATGAAATCGTTTCCTAAAACAATTCTGCCCCGCACGTCAGCAACAGTGGTGTTATTGTCCCTTGTTGTATAGACGTCGTATTTCTCATATAGCGCAGCAAGGGCTTCATCAACCTCGGGGCCCGAATCGCCCTTTTCCCTTTGTATATTCACGATAATGAACTCGTTCGAATGCTCGTTTAGATACTTTTGAAATTTAGAAAACTCGCTTTCAAGCGTTAGCTGCTTAGACAGCACAGTATCTTTACTGTCACCAGTATCTTTACTGTCACCGGAATACTCATAGCAGGTGTAAATAAACGGCCAAGTGTCCCCATGGTACAAACCGAAATTTCCATTATCGTAGTCATACCTTAGGTCGAATGCACGAATACCATTTTCTAGCTGGGCATTTATATCCCAGGTTTGGCACTCTGCCAGCTTTGCGGTGGACGCATGCGTGTTGTAGCAAGCGGCATCATGTGTGCCAGGAATTGTCAGCTGCGAAACCTTCACGCTCGGGTCAATGGTTGACATCCAATCAGTTCTATCTACCGCAAAAGCTTTAGATGGCAAAGCTGCAGCCAGAAGCACTAGGACGGTGCAAACCGCAAGCACTACAAGCGCCGAGAAGAACGGCTTTGTTTGAGAAGGTTTTTGCGATGTTTGGTATTGCATATTTACTACCTTAATTCTTAAAGAAACGCCGGCCCAGGCGGGTCGGCGCTTCGTATTCGCAACGGTTTTCGTTGGGCGCTTGAACCGTCCGCTTCAAGCGGGCGTTTCAATCGGACGCTTCCATTGACTGCTTAAATCGTCAGCTTCTACAACCCACTTCAATCGGGCGCTTTAAGCCTTCTTGCCGTTCTTGCGTTCGTAGAGGATGTTGTTGGTCTCAAGCCAGCTTTCCACGGTGCCAGTATCAAAGCCGTCAGACGGATCGATGATCAGCGCGTACATCTCTTCTTCCTTCAGCACTGCATCCAGCGCGTCGGTCAGCTGAATTTCGCCACCAACGCCGGGCTTTACCTCGGCCAGAAGCTCCATCACGCGAGCGGAAAGCAGATAGCGGCCAAACACTGCCAGGTTCGAAGGTGCATCCTTCAGCTCCGGCTTTTCAACCAAGCTGTCAACTTTCCACACATTGTCAGACACAGCGGCACCAGCGATAACGCCGAAGCGGTTGACCTGGTCGTCAGGCACCGGCATAACTGCAATAACGCTTGCACCGTTATGCTCATCGGAAACCTTCTGCATGGCAGGCAACATCTGGTTGTCGGGCACCAGCACGTCGCCTAACAGCACGTAGAACGGCTCGTTGCCGGTCTTTTCAGCGGCGCAATGCACGGCATGGCCCAAGCCCAACGGCTCATCCTGATATACGTAGCTTACGTTCAGGTTGCCAGCGTGCTCCACAGCATCGGCGTACTTGTCTTTGCCGCGCTCGCGCAGCATGGCGACCAGCTCAGGTGCCGGCGAAAAATGCTCTTCGATAGACTTTTTATCGCGGCTGTTTACGATAACAACCTCGTCAGCATCAGAGGCCAAGCCTTCCTCAACAATGTATTGAATGACCGGACGGTCGACAACAAGCAACATTTCTTTGGGCTGTGCTTTGGTGGCAGGCAGAAAACGGGAACCCAAGCCTGCAGCGGGGATGATAGCCTTCATCGGCAACCTTTCTCTTGTTTGCATAACGAAGGGCGCCGCAGCCAGCGAACGCCCAACGATTTCGCTTATGCAATTGTAGCACGTAGGCTATTTAGCCTTAAGTTCCGCCACAGCCTCTTCAAGCACGGCAATTTGCGCTTCGGTTTTCTTCATGCCGCGCATCGCAATAAACACGAAAACCAGCAGCACAAGCCAAATGAGCGCATAAGCAGCAATCAAAAACGGTGCGGACGGAATGATGGTGCTGTAAATCTCTTCAAGAACGGGGTTCATAGGTTTGCTCCTTATCGAGTAAGCGCGGCGGCCCAGGCGTCAACACCGCGCGAGTTACATATTCGCGAACAGGCTAAATGCTTTAACGCGCGTCTTCTAATAATTCGACTTCGTCTTTCAAATCCTGCAGGCGCTCTTGCAGGCGAACCTGGCGAAAACGCATGCGATACAGGCCAAAGCCAACCAGCAAAAGGCCAATCATGCACACGCCAACCGTCATGCCCATGTCAGCTGTCATGCCACCTTCGCGCAGCACCACCGGATGCACGCTTGAAGGAATCAGGCGCGTAACCATAAAGCAAATGGGCACGTCGATAGTTGCGATGATGCCAATAACAGCCGCATAAACGCCGCGACGTTCAGGCTCATCAATAGCATTACGCAGCACAAAATACGCGATGATAATCAACATGAGAATCAGGTAGGTAGTCAGGCGCGGTTCCCACGTCCACCACACGCCCCACTCGAAGCGCGTCCATAAGTCGCCGGTGATCATAGTCATGATGACGAACACGAGTGCAATTTGCATAGCAACTTTTGCGCACGTATCAAAGCGTTGATGCTTCGTCATCAAAAAACGCACGCTGTAGTAGCAGGCAAACATAAGCGCAATAAACGACACAATAGCCGAGGGCATATGGAAGTAGAAAATTTTCTGTGAAAGCAGCAGCTTGTTCGCCACCATCTGCCCACCAATGAGTTCTACCCCATCAACCGCAGCGCCGTTAACAGGCCCGGCGTACAGAAACGCCATCAGAAACCCGATAGTGCTCAGCACGGCGCCAGCAAGTAGCGCCCACGGGGCAACCTTGTCGGGCCATTGCCCCGCCTCGGGCAACTTCACCGATTTGTTTTCAGACATGCCTTTCCTTTCCTGAAATAATGCAAACGATTCGGCGTTACGCCGAAATAACGAAATCGTACAAAACCCAGCTCACCAGCAACATGATGACGTCATAACCGCCGGCTAAAGCAATCGACTGCACGAACACATCCATGTAGCCTTCCGTACCAACCACTACAGCTGTTGTTGCCGATGCACAGGCATACAGCAGCGGGAAAATGAGCGGCACAAAAAGTACGGCAAGCATAACATCTTTGCCGCGCGTATTTACGGTAATAGTCGAAAGCAGCGTGCCGATTCCCGCAACGCCGATTGTGCCCACCAAAAGCGGCACAACCATCAGCATGAAATCGGGGCCGGGGGCAGCTGTTGTCAAGAAGAAGAACCAGAACAACGGCACGGCGATTATTTCCACAACCAGCAAAAACAGCAGGTTAGACGTAGCTTTTGCCAAGAAAATCACCGAGCGATCCATCGGTACTAGCAAAATGCCTTCCATGCAGCCTTGTTCCTTGTCGTGATTAAACGAGCGATTCAGGCCCAAAAGCGATGTGAACACGATAAGCGACCACAGAAGACCGCCAGAGATTTGCAGCACATCAGTAGCCTGCGCAGACTGCCCTAATGCCGCACCATAAATAACCAGCACCAACAACGCGTAAATACCCATTGACGTGAGCATTTCCTTGGTGCGGAATTCTTGCTGTAAGTCTTTTGCAAGAAGCGTTTTGTACTGAGCGAAGGTACTTGGGGTGTGCAACGCGACGGATTTGCGGGTTGAAGTCGCGGCCGCGGCCTTGGTTGCGGCCTTGGCCGCGGCCTTGGTTGCGGCCGTAGTTTCAACCGCTTCTTGCGCTTGAGTAGGAGTCTGCGCCATTTAAGCCACCCCCATCCCGACGGTCGAGCGGTACGTTTCGCGGAATTCCTCGAAATCGATGCCGTCTTTCGGACCAAATTCAACCACGCGCCCGCGCGCTAACACCAGCGCATGCGTGCACATGTCGAAGCCCTTCTGCAAATCATGGCTCACCATGACAAACGTGCGACCCTCGCGCTGTTCAGCAATAAGCTCGTCGAAGATTTCGACAGCATGGGGGTCAAGCCCCGAATACGGTTCATCAAGAAACACCACGTCAGGGTCGTGAATAAGCGCACGCGCAATGGAAAGACGCTGCGTCATGCCACGCGAAAATGTGCGCACGACATCCAAGCGGCGATGCTTCAACTCGACCGCTTCCAGAAGCTCCATCACGCGGGCGGACGGATCTTCAATGCCATACAGCTTCGCATACAGCATGAGATTTTGCTCGGCAGTCAAGTCAGGGTAAAGCATCGAGTTATGCGAGATAAGCCCAATGTGCTCGCGCGCCTTGTCGGAATCTTCCTTTAGGTCGAGCCCCATCAGATACGCCTCGCCCGACGTTGGACGATTAAGTGTTGAAAGCATGCGCAAAAGCGTGGTTTTACCAGCACCGTTTGGGCCAAAAATGGAAAGGAACGCACCCTGCGGCACAGTGATGGACACCTTGTCGACCGCGCGACGCGTGCCGAACGCCTTCGTCAGCTTCTTTGTTTCAATAGCTGCAGGTGTATCCATTCGCTCCCCTTCCCGTATTATTGGCTGCTATGCCTGCTTGGTGGCGGCAGAATCGGCTTTGTCAGTCGCCTCGGCAGCAGCCTCCGCCGCAACCTCAGCCCCGCCAGTCGCCTCGCCAGCAGCCTCCGTAGCGCCAGTCGCCTCCGCAGCAGCCTCTGCAGCGCCAGCAGCCTCAGCCTCGCCAGCAGCCTCCGCGGCCACAATCGCGCCAACCTTCTTACCCGAACGACGCCCGGCTGTAGCCACAAACGTGCCCAGCATCAGCAGCGCAAAGCCAACCCACACAAACATGATCAGCGGATTCACGCGAACATCCATAGAGAACGCGCCGTTGTCGTTGACACCACGATACACCACGAACAGATCTTCAGTCGGCAGCGAGATAACGCTCGCAACCAATTTTTGCTGCTGCGTCTTTGTAGCCAGGTCAACTGCCGGGCTTACCGAACCGATATACTCATCGCCCTTGTATGCGTCAAAGTTCACCGTGTACAAAACATCGCTTCCACCGTTTATTTCTTCAACGGAATTCGACGTGTACACAAGCGTGTAATCCTTAATCTGGAAGGTCTCGGTTGCTGTGTCAGTTTCCTCGTCATAGGCAACGTAACCGGACTGCTCGGTGATATACATCGAAGAACCAATCAGGCCAACCAAGATAATAGCCATAGCCGTGTGCGACAAAAAGCCACCAAAACGCGCCGGTGTATTGCGCATCGATCCCCACACTGCGGCGAACACGTTGCAGTTGTGCGCACGCTTCCACGCGCCAACCGTACGCCCAAGCATGAACAGCATGTTAAAGAACAGCAGGCTTGCAACTAAGAAGCCCACCAGCGCAAGCCCGTTGTAGTAGAAACCAGGGCCTTCGCTTGCCAACTCTTCAGCCGTGGTGTCGCCAACGGCAATGATGTCGTTGTAGCTAGGCACCAGATATGTTGCCCAATAAAATGCCAGCACGGCGAACAGTACAACAGCGCAGATAGCAGGAATACGCGCCTGCTTCAAGAACTTGCCGCGCATAGTTTTTCCCCAGCCAAGCAAGGGGCAGCACGCCATAATGGCCAAGTACAGCACGCCAAGCGGACGAGCAATTGCATTGAAGGTGCCAGCGGAAACCGTCTGACCACCAAACGGCAAGAATGAAGGCAGCGCACTTGAAATAGTCAGATACGCAAGCAGCGTTGCGAATACCACCATGATGACGTTGTTGAAGTAGTAGGCTCCTTCCTTGGTTGCCATACCCTGGATTTCGTCAGTACCATCAGCGGCCGGACCGAAGCTTTTCCAGCGAATGATCAGGCCCACAGCACCAGCCAGAATAGCAACAGCAATCAGCGAACCAAACAGCACAAGCGAAACCGCGTCGCCTTCAAACGCATGCACCGATTGCACAATGCCCGAACGCGAGATAAACGTGCCCACAATAACGAAGGCGAAGGTGATGCAGGCGCACATAATGCCCCAGCGCTTAAACGCGCCGCGCTGGCGATACACGGTGAAGCTATGGATAAGTGCCACGCCAACCAGCCACGAAAGCAAACTGGCGTTTTCCACAGCGTCCCAGCCCCAGTAGCCGCCCCAGCCGAGCACGACGTAAGCCCAAACGCTGCCAAGGCCAATGCCGATGCCTAAGAACAGCCACGCGAACAGGGCATAACGTTGTGCACGAACAACCCATTCACGCGACGAATCGTTCACAATAAGCGCAGCAATGGCGTAAGCGAACGGAATAGTCAGGCCCGCATAGCCAACAAACAGAGTTGGCGGATGAATAGCCATAGCCCAATGCTCAAGCAGCGAATTCATGCCGAGCATGCTTGCGGCCGAGGTCAACGAGCCGTTGGAGTTGTAATACTTCGACGGGGTAACCGTAAATGGCATGCTTTCTTCCGAGAACAGCAGCACGCCAACAAAGGCAGCCAATACCAGCTGAGAAACCATCAGTGCCATCGAATCAAGCTTACGCGGCTCTTTTAAGTCGCGCACAGCCACCACAGTGTTGAAAATACTGATGAGCCACGCCCAGAACAAAAGCGAGCCTTCGCGGCCTGCCCACAAGCCCGAAAGCTTATACAGCCAGCCAAGCGTACCATCGGCGTCGGAGTGCTCTTGCAAAACGTATTCGATCGAATAATCGCCAGCGAAGAAGCAATACACCAGCACGCCACAGCACACCGTCAACGCCACGCAGGTCAAAATAACGGCAATATGGCCACCCCACGTAAGCGTATCTGCCGTAGAGCTTACTTTTTTGCGGCCCAAAAAAGCACCCAAAGCCAGGCAAATTACCGACACAACCACGCCAGCAAACGCAATAAGCAGGCCCATCAAACCAATCGTTGACATTACAAGCTACCTTTCAAATGCGCACGCAGACCAAGACACACTTCACGCCTGGCCACCATGCGAAATCCCTATCGAGCGTTTAACCTTCCAACGCAACATCAGTCGCAGTAAACGAGCCATCAGAAGACAGCGTACCTGTCACCACAATCTTGCTACCGTCGGTAATACCATCAGAAAGCGCACCGTCAAACTTAACCGGCTGTGATTTGCCCGAATCGGCGTCTTCCATCACAAAGCGCTCAGAAGAACCAGCGCCTGCCGCAGAAAGCGACCCAGCTTTCACCTGCGCCGCGACCTTCACCGGCTTGTCATACACCTGCTCGCCATAATCAAGCAGCGACGCCACCGTAAGCGCATCGGTGCCATTTTCATACTTCGACGGGCACTTCGTTACCAGCTCAGACGCACGTAACACGCCATCAGAACCAATCTTGCCCGTGCAAATTGCGGTTACATCGTTGCCAAACGTAGCCGAAACGCCACCTTCGTAGCGCACCTTTAACTGCTCTGAGGGGTTGCCATCTTTATCGTAAATAGAGAAGGTGAGCACATTGCCTTCGGTAGTATAAGAATTATCCACCACATTGCCCGTCACCTGAATCTTCTGGTCGCCATATGTGCCGGCCACAGCCTCGGAGATGCTAGCTGCCCGAGCAGCTCCGGAACTGCCGACGACGGCCAGGATAACAATCAGCACAATCACGATGATGCCCGTAACAGCAATCATACGGCGCTTTGTTTTGGTGTTCATAAGTGAGCCTTTCCCTCTCCTATTTTTCCAAGCGTAAACAATAGCGAAAAACACCGCTGAATGCATCACCCAACTGGTGTAATTTCACCCGCCTCCACGCCGGGTTCACAGTAGAACTGGTGTAATTTCACCCGCCTTTACACCGGGTTCACAGTAAATAAGCGAAGGGTTGCATACCGAACGCGCCAGTCCTGCACGACGCTTTGCGTCTGTAACGTGCCCCCCAATTCCACAAAAAGCAGAGTCGCACCCTACAACGGGGAAGGGCCGCACTCAGGCGGCCCTTCTCGAAGGCCTTTATAGCCTTCCCTTTTAAGCGGTCTACTCGCTCTTGGCGACTTCCTGCGCCTGGTCGTAGGTCAACCACCCTGACGGGATTGGCGCGTCGTCATGACACTGCGAGCATGCGTTCACGCTTGCGCGATGAGCTTTATGACAATCACTGCAGTCTCGCTGCTGGTTATGCATTGCCATATGCGGGTTACGCTCGCCATACTTAGCTGTAGCCTTCACCAGGTCTTGGCGCGTCATGTTATGGCAGCTTTCATTCAAGCAGAAAGCGTCACCAGACTGGTTAAGCCATTCGCCAAGTTGCTTCGTGTTGCGCTCGCCTAAAACGGTGCCGTACGTGCTGTTCTCAAACAGCGGCATGTTGCCACCTGCCCACTCCGTGACCTCAGTCAACTGCTGCGAGATCGTCGGCGTATGGCAGCTTAGGCAATTTGCGCCTGCGCCGCCTTGATCTTTGGGCACCTTGTGTGCAACAGCCAGCATCGCAGACGTGTTCGAAACGGTGTTACCCCATTTGTCCACACCCTGCACGCCCGGCTCTTGGTCGTATGCGGTAACAACAGCATCCATTGGCGTATGGCAGACAGCGTTGCAGAAACTTGGCTGCTCGTGCCAAACCCAAAAACCTGCACCAGCACACGCAATCACGACAACCAGCACGCCAACAACAATAGGCCAGCGCTTACTGCGCTTGCGCTTCGCTGGTGGCACAGAAGCTGCATCTTTTGCTTTTGCAGCAGCTTCACCTGCGGCTTCAACAACGCTAACCGCCTCATCTTCGGCCGACGTTGCATCAACTTGCGTCTTGTTTTCCGTGCTCATGCGTTAAACCCCCTTTCAGAAATACAGGTCCTTGCAATTACGCGGTTTGCCTGCAGTTTCACAATCGCAGCACCCTTAATGCCGCAGTTGCTACAGGCAGGCGTTCGGAGAGGAACGCTCAAATCGGGCCTGCAAATCTTTTAAGCAAGCATTGCCAATGCCTGGTCGACCGCCGCTTCGGCCTTATCCAGGGTTTCAAACGTCAGGTCGGGGTTATGAGCGCCCTCGCTGTTTTCAACCATTACGAAGTCCCAGTAGAACTGCGAATTACGCTGCAGCTTCCACAGGGCCTTCAGGTTATCAGAAGCTTCCTGAGTACCGCCGTCAGCACGAGCTGCCTTAATGGAGGCAATCTCGTCAGCGTACTGCTCAGCAATCTTCTTGGTCATGGTTTCAATCTTCTCGCTAATAGAAGTCACACGCTGCTCTTCTTTGGCCTGCGTTGCTGCCACTTCGCTCTTCAAATCAGCGTGACAGTTGTTGCAGTCGTTCTTCAGCAGCTCTTCATTCTCAAGCGGGCTCGTCCAGTTGTGAGAAGTGTAGGTAGAGCCATCTTCTGCGGTCTGCGTGCCCATATGGCAATCAGAGCAGGTGTAGCCAATGCGAGCCATCGTGGTCGAATTGCCACCATACATCGTCTCAAATTCCGGATGCTGAACCTTAATCATGGGGGCCAATGTGTCGCTTTGCTCCCAATCCTTGAAGTTCATGTTGTCGTAGTAAGCAAGAATTGCGTCCGGAGTCATCTGGTCGGTGCCGGTGTACGGATTCGTTGCTTCCTTCGTAGTGGAATCAAAGTAATACTCGTTATGGCACTGACCACACGTCTGGGACTCAAGCGGTGCCTTCTTGTAGTTCGTCGCGTCGTCGCCGAGCGCCTTCACGAAGAACTTATTGCCGACCACAAGCTGGGTCGGGTCGTTTTCATGGCAGTTGTAGCAGCTGATATTCTCGGTGAACTGACCAATCGTATCGTTGAACTTCTGCTTGTTGATATCGCTGTTTCCAGAATTTACCGTAGCGGTGAACTGGGGCGTCTTGCACGTGATGCAGTTTGCAAGCTGCTCCTTCTTCTGGGTACGCGGGGTTTCCTTAACGGACGCAAGCGCTTGCGTATGACCCTGCGCCTCGTCGTAACCAAGCGCAAAAGCATAGCCCTTGTACATGGTATTCAGCGCCGGATACAGCTCTAAGTAGTTAATCTTACCGTCGCTGTTATTTTCGGTGTTCTGCTCGTAGGTTTTGTACTGATTCGGGTAATACTGCGCCCATGCATCAGCATCAACAACGCCATACGAATCGGTTTCGGGCGTTTGCTCAACCTTCTGTGCAACAGGCTTTGTTGTTGCCTTATCGTCAGCGCTGCCAACTTTGCTAGCATTTTGCGCACACGCCGTCAGGCCAAAAGCCACGCCGAAGGCACACAGAACGGAAATCCAAGCAATACGCTTATTCCTTTTTGCTTTCGTCATTTCGGTTTCCTCCCTTCTTTTTTCCGCGTCCTCTCCAAAATCGAACTTTACGCGCGCGCGATATACATCAGATGGTGTACATCACAAGGCGCGGGGCTTCACCGCGAAATTCGCGGGGAAAACCCTATTTCCCTTGACAAACACAATTGAGCATTCAGTCAATTGTGTTGCCGCAGCGTAGGTGCAAATTTTTAGCGTATCTTCAGCGTTTGCGGCTCGTATACTGTGCAGCAAGAGAAGGGGGCTTAAAATGAGCGCGTCTAATTTTGATAGCGAAAGCCTTGCTGGAAACAACCAGGCATACGCCGACGCCGTGCTTCAGCTACATCGCGAACTTGGTTTTGACTTCACTTCTTTCGGCCTGACAGCATTTGTCGGCGCTCCGCTAAAGTGGGTTTATAGCGCCGGGCAAACAAGCGAACGCCACCGCAGAATCGCTCTTGCACCTGGTCATGGCATTGGTGGCATCGTGCTTAAAGCCGGTAAACCCATGCTATTTAACGACATTGATTCCGAGCTTGATCCGCGCGAATACTCTTCCTACCCTATTGTTTTCGCTGAAGACTTACGCAGCTTCTGCGCGCTGCCCTTAAGTAACGGTAAACATGTTGTCGGTGTGCTGCTTGGCGCCTTCCGTGAAAGCGATGCGTCGCATTTGTCAGTTTACAAACGCCTCATAAATGACTACTTACAAGGTTCTTTTTGTGGCCTGAAGGTTATATCCGAAGGCTTTATCGATCTTGATGAAGAAACCGAAACGCTACAACAGTACGCAGGCGACTACTCGGATACACCTCACCTTGTTCGTAGTGATATCTCCCGCATTATCGCAGCTCAGGAAGACGAACGTCGTCGTATTTCACGCGAGCTGCATGACGGCGTCGCCCAAGAGTTGCTTACGGTGACATTCACCTTGCAGCGCTTAGCCGAATATATCAGCCCCGACGGTGCCGATATCCTGCAAGAAGCAAACGACGGTATCAACGGCGTGCTTGGCGAGCTTCATAATATTTCGGTCATGCTCCGCCCAAGCGCCCTTGACCACCTAGGTTTTGTCCCTGCCTTGCGAAGCCAGGCGCTTCTGCTTGAAAAAACTTATGGCTCCTCTATCGTATTTGACGGAGACCTCGAACCGGGCCGCTTCGACCACGCGCTTGAAACGCAAGCGTATCGAATTTGCCAAGAAGCAATGACTAACGCCTGCAAATATTCTGGCTCAGATATTGTGCGCGTCAACATTGAACACGCAGGTCAGTGGCTTCATGTTACGATAGCCGACGATGGCTGCGGGTTTGACGTTGAGCACCCTTCCATAAAAGGGTCAGGGTGCGGCTTGCTTGGTATGCAAGAACGAGCAGCGCAAGTTGGAGCCACGCTAACCATTGATTCGGACGCAAGTGGTACTACTATTACCCTTGTCACACCCATGACAAGTACTGCAAAGGGGGAAGCATGATTGAGGTAATTCTTGCCGACGACCACGAGGTTGTTCGCACTGGCATCAAACTTCTTTTGGAAGCCGATCCCGAAATTAGTGTTATCGCTGAAGCCGCTGACGGAAGTGAAGCTTACTCACTTGTCGCAAAACACAAGCCGCGCATTTTACTGCTTGATATATCAATGCCACCTGGGCAAAGCGGTCTTGTTGCGTGCAAAAAGATAGCGAAAGATTTCCCCAACACAAGCGTCATTATTCTTACCATGTTTGCTGAACCAGAATATTTGCTGTACACACTACGTGGAGGCGCGGCAGGCTACCTTCTAAAGAATTCAACACCCGAGCAGCTGCGCCAAGCGGTACATGAAGTTGCCGGCGGCGGTACCTATATTCACCCAACCATGGCAGAATCACTGACGAAGCATATTAGCGAAACAGGGTCTGCATCGCCATCGTTTCAGCAGCTCAATGCCCGTGAGCTGGAAATTCTGCAGCTTATTGCCCATGGCTTCACCAATAAAGAAATCGCCGAGCGCATGTTTTTGTCCGTAAAAACAGTTGAGGCACACCGCAGCAAGATCTACAAAAAGCTTGACCTCAAAACACGCGCAGATGCCGTTAATTACGCCATAGAGCACAAGCTATTCGAGATTTAGCGACATCGAAGCCGTAAATATTTGCCCATCAAGCCCACCAACTGATTAGCAGAGTTATTCTGCCAGACAAAATAATGGGGAGCCACTACTCTATCTTCGGACTTAAACGAGAGTAGCTTGGTATCGGGATGAATGGTTTCCAATTCGCGATTTGCGCAAACAAAAATTCCGCCCAATCGCTCTTGAAGAAACGCTGAATGATTATCAAGCCGCATTTCAAGAGCCTCAAAACCAAGCGACACTCCACGCGAAAGAGCCTTGTCTACAATCTTGTGATAGCAGTATCCAAAATCGTAGGGAAAAGCGATAGGGACATCCACCAAGTCGTTAAATGATATCTGATGCCGATTGCTTAAAGCGTTCTTTGAGGATACTAGTAAGCAAAGCGAGCAGGTAGAAACCTTCGCAAACGAAAACGATGCGTCTTCAGGTTGCCCAATAACAATTGCAGCGTCAACAACCCCTGAAGCCAACATTTCAAGACAAACACTAGACGAGTGAAACGAAATGCTTAGTTTTACCTGGGGATACAGTTTCTGGAATGCTGCAAAATCCTTCGCTTGAAGACGATTCCCCCGCAACGGAGAAGAGCAAACCGCAATACGCAACGGCCCAGATTGAACCTTCGACTCCATTCCCTGGTCAACTAACTGATCAATTTGGTGCAATTCCCCCATGATGTCAGCAGCATGTAAGAAGACAGACTTACCCACTGGGGTAATAGTGAGTGTATGCAAACCTGGTTTAAAAAGTTGCACCTTCCACTCTCGTTCTAAATCATGAACTGATTTTGAAACCGTTTGAGGACTCAGATACAGCTTTGATGCTGCAGCAGCAAAAGACCCAAGCTGTACAGAGGTAACAAAACGCTCAAGTTGAGCAAAGCTAGGCATAGTACTTCCCTTTACTAATCCTAAATATTCCAATTCCCTACGTTGAAACAAATCAGCATGCCTCAACAGAGAGTAAGGCTAGCACACGAGTTGTAATTGACCCGGCAAATAATAACCAAATGGGAAATATTTTAAGAAGAAAGTAGCCTTAACCAGCCAAAACGTAACCGTGCGGTTACGTTTTATAACTCAAACGCCCCGAGGACACATAAACCCGGAGACTACAAACACTCAGAGATAACAAACGCCCCGAGGCCACATGTGCCCCGGGGCGTTTTGTTGTCAGAT
>CAVEUW010000008.1:0-51140 GCA_963619015.1 Senegalimassilia sp.
TGCCGAGCACGCCCACGAACTCCTCGGGCAAGCAGGCGGGAAGCCCGGCCTTGCCTACCAGATTCCACGGGCGCGAGAACTTGGTGCCGCCCTGCGCGACCGTTGCGGCGTTGAGGGCTACGCGCTCCTGCGAGGTTGACCAGCGGTTGGAGCCGTAAATAGCGCGTTCGATGTTGTTGAGCAGCGCGTAATCGGTGCTGTTCGTCGATGGTGTTGAATCGTTCATCACGCCGAGGTCGGTGCCGCCGCTGCCCTCGCTGACCGCGCAGGCTTCCATGATGGTCGTGGACGTGCCGCTCGCGTAGGCGTTGAGCTTCATGGCTGTCGGCTTGACGCTGTAGCCGTCCTCGCTCCACACGAGCTGCGCACCTGCGCTCAAAGCCTGCGTGGTCGTGAACTGGTAGGTCGTTTCGCCGACTGCCTCCGCGATGCCTGTGCCCCACTTGCCCGTCACCTTGACCGTGAAGTGGTACGTGCCCGCCGGCATATCGCCCGTAACCGCGATTGCCGCCTGCTTCGGCTCCCAGGGGATAGCCCACGGCACGGTGCGGTGCGCCTGCAGCATCATGCCCTTGACCTGCTTGCCGTTTTCAAGCGTGACAAGCGGGTGGTCATCATCGCTGCCGTCGAAGTGATGCACGACGTCCCACGCGAACTGCTCGACGTTGTAGTCGTTGCCGTTGAGTGGAGTGAAAATCTGGTCGCCGATGTTGAACACGGAGGAAGCCTTGCCTGCACGGACGATCTTGCGGATATCCTCGAAGCTCTTCAAGTCGGATTGGGAAGGCGTGACGCCGGCGATCAGCTCCACCGCCGTGGCGATGCGGCTGAGGTTCTTGACGTCGGCAGCCATGTCCAAAACGGTTCCATCTTGCACTACCTTGTCCACGGAATCGCGAACGGCGAGCACGGAGGAATCTTTAGCTTGGCTCTCCACGAGTCTGCTGACGCTGGCTATAACGCCGCCAACGTTGGTTGCAACGCTGCCAACGGTGTTCGCAACGGCGTCGACGTTGGTTGCGATGTCATTAACGCTAGTGCTAAGCGTCGTGACGGATGAATTCTTAACCTGATTCTCTGCGAGTTTGCCGACCTGGGTGGAGATATTGCCGACGCTGGTGTTCAATGTTGCCAGCTCGGTAGCGGCCTTGGATGCGGATTTGTCCGCCGCCAAGGTCTCTGTGGCGGTTGCGATGCGCTTGCCCGTCTCGTCTAGGAAAATCGGGTCTTCTACGATCTTTTCCATGCTTTAATCCTTCTTCTTGTAGCGGATGCAAAGTTTGCCATCGATTATTGTAAACGGATTGTCGTTGAGGTTCCAGAAGCTCTGGATGTCCACGACGGTCCAGGGGCCGCCTAATTCGGCGTCGTAAGCGATGCGGCCACGGATGTAGTAGTGGAGGGTGCCATCGTCCCACTGCACCACGTACACGGTGTTGAGCGGCGTGGGGTCGAAATCAGGCAGATCCTCGATAGCCCACCATCCGTTCTTCACGTCGAAAGTCTTGCCATCTTCGCCGCGTGGGATGCCCAAGACGAACTCATAGCTGTTCTCGTTCGAGGACTTCACCTTGACTGTGCCGTATGCTTCCTCGCCCGGCTCGAGGTTTTTCACGATGAGCGTGGCCAGCTTGGCCGGCTTCCCTTCTGGAATGCCGAACTCGAGCTTGGCTTCGTTATGCGTGCCTAAGTTGCTCACATAGGCGGCGGCGCCTGGGTCGAGCTGCTTGGTGCCCGCGACGGCCACGGTAGCGGCCTTGCCTGCCTCGCCTTTGTCGCCCTTTGCGCCCGTCTCGCCCTGGTTGCCTTTCTCTCCCTTGTCGCCCTTGTCTCCTTTATTGCCCTTGACGCCTTGCGCCGCGACCCCTGTGTCGACGCCGCCGACGAGCCAGTGTCCATTGAGCCCGACGGTGATCGGGGGCATCTGGATGAAGGTGCGGGCGGTGAACGTGGCCTTGGTGACGACGCCCGTATCAGCCCCAGCAGTCCAATCCTCGACGGCTTCGATGGTTCCCAAGGCGAGGCCGTATTCGTTCTCGCCTTGATATTTGAAGAACACGATGTCGTTTGGGCGAGGCTTGGGCTTGCTTGGGTACTCAGCCTTGCCGTAGATGGTCAGGTCGTCGATGGGCACCGTGTAAGTGTCGTCGGCGGTTCGCTCCATCTGGCTTGGATACAGGTAGATGAGGCTACCAGGTTGCCCGGCGGGGATGTGTACGGTGGTCGTCTCGGTGGTGTCGCCACGTTCGACGGTGATGTCCAGGTCGGCGTGCACGCCGGGAACTAAGTCCCTCCAGTCCGCGGACTCGAAGCTTATCTTGGGCGCAGCCATGTTCGGGCTTTGCCATACTAACTCATGGGTGTCCGTGGAATACAGGGCGAAGCTGATCTCCTTGTCTGTGCTGACCACGTTGCCCACATAAAGACCTTCGCCTTGCGGGCCCTTGCCGATGGTGCTGAGGAGGGGGAGCTGGGCATCGCAGTCGTTCGCCCAGTAATCTGGTTCCACGTACAGCCCGCTCTCCCCATGGTTGTGGAGGTGCGGGAGGCTGTCTCCATGATAATAATCGTGCGCGTAAGTCATTTTCCTTATACCTCTTTTCCGGTCTTCGGGGACATGTTCCATTGCGTGCCGTCGTGACGGAATCCCTTGCTTTTCGAGCTGTCGCCCTGAATATTTTTGACGTCGGCCCATTTCGAATTGTAGCGGGAAAGCTTTCCTCCGTTCCTGTTATGCGACCACCATTCGCCGTCGATCAGTCGTCCCCAGGGAAAGTACTCGAAGATCTGAGGCACCCAGTCGTCGTCGACGCGTATGGGTACGGACGACATCTCTTTGAAGTTCTCTTCGCCGAGGGTGTTTTTTACGGGAAACGCGACATGGAACATGAAGTACGTCTTATGATCGGTCTCTAAGTCTTTCACATTCGCGAAGTGATGCCAACTCCCCGAGAGCATGGACGAATCGTAACCAGCCTCAACGCTCGGCGAAGCTGGGGAGAAATCGTAGTTTGCGTTGCAGTTCGACCCGGGGTCCGGGGAGACGCTCATATCCCCCATCATCCATCCGCCTTGCGGCAGCTCGCCCACGCTCTCGATGGTGAATGCGCTGCGGGAGCATCCCCAATACACGGTCCAGGGAGGGGTAGCTTTGGTGAGCTGCCTTCCCGTATGCCCCACGCTGCCGCCGTTCACCGAGACGTACAGCTCACCTTCGTCGGTCACCGCTACGCCGACATACATGTCGACGCCGAAGTACGCCGAGGCGAACCCCGTGGAGCCGGGGATGTAGCAGCAAGAGGGCTCGTCAGCATTCGAGTAGTCTCCACTCCCCACGTGGATGTTCGCAACCAGCCTGATGGTAGCCACTGTTACTCTCCCTTCAAGTCTCCGGCCGCGTCGCCGGCGTGGGTGAGGATGGCGTTGCTCCTCGTGGAGGACAAGATGTTGATGTTGCCGACGGGGATCTTGTTCTTATCAGGCCAAGTGATATTGCCGTCGGCATCGATCATGCCGCCGCCGTAAATCTTTTCGAGGATGTCGTTAATGGAATTTTTGAGCTGTCTGATTACCCCGTTCGTGTTCTCCAGCTCGTCCTCAAGGTTCTTGATGCGAGCTTGGAGGATCTTGTCGCCCTCATCGATGTAGCCCTTGACCGTCTCGGCGGTGCTGGTGGTCGTTGGTTTGTCGTTTTCGCTGATAGGATGGGACCATTTGCCCTTGCCGGAGCCACCGTCCTCGGGGAAGTTCGAATCGGCCTTGCTTGAGCCGAAGCCCAGGTCGGCGTGTATATGGCGCTCCGCCTCGGCCTGGACCTCTTCGTCGCGGCGGTCGATGTACTTCTTCAGGTTCTCGTCGGTGATGGTGGCCGTGGGGGCGGGCGAGTTCTTGATGATGTTGCGGATGTTCTTGACGCTGATGCCGAGGATCTTCGCGATGTCGTCGATGTTCGGCGCGTCAATGTCGCCACCAATACCGTATTGCAGGTTGACGGTGTAGGCTTCCCCAGGGATGGGCGCGTTGAGTTGCTCGCGGTCCCAGTCGTCGGGGTACACCAACTTGTCATGTTTGGAGCCGTCCATCTTGCCCTTGGCGTAATCCGACACGGTGACGGTGGGGTAATTCCATTTGGCCTCCGTGGTCTTCTTCAGGAACAAATCGGCCACGCCCACTCCAACGATGTCGTCCACGTCGGCTTTGCCGTCATTGTCCGCATCCCACACGTAGGGGATGGCGGGAGTGGTCCAGCTCCATTCGGGACGGTTCGGGCGTTTCACGCGGAAGGTGACGGTAAACGTCTGCGGATTGGTGTAAGGGCGCAAGTTGTATTGATACATCATCTCGCCGCCGTTGATGTTCTCGCTCACCCAATCGGTGGACCAAGTCTTGGTGGCGGCGTCGTATGCCATGCCCTCAAGGTACGTTTCGCAATCGCTGTCCTGGGCGATCTGCACTTTATAGCTGTTGCCCTGCAACCCTCGGCCGACGCGGGAGATCAGCGGGAGCTGGTCGTCGCATTCGGGCGCGGGCTTCATGGGTGGTAATTTTTGATTGTCCATGTTCAGTCCTTAATAGTAGATACCGGGGAGTAGCACGAGCTCTCCGCGCATAACCAACTTGGGATCGACGGTGCTATGCGAATCGTCGTAGTTGTAAAGATAGACGGAGAACTTGTAAGTCTTGGGCTCGTTCAGCTCCCCGTCGTTGTCTGAATGCCAATCCGCGGCGAATCTCAAACGGATTATCCAGTCCTGGCTTTCGTCGATGGAGGCGCTGCCGTGGACTTGCGTCGGGTGGCCCTCGATATCCACCTTGATCGTCGGGTTCTTGTATTCCGATAAAAGGTGGATGGGGATGAGTCTGGCCCCGTCTACGTAACGATGGGTCACTGGGTGCCTGCCCATCGCGGAGCTCGGCGGCTCCCGCCAGCCGGCCTCCATGGGCTCGTAGAGCTGGCATGAATGGTCTCTGCGTTTAGGGTCGGGCCACCCCAGATGGTCGTGCATGGGCCTGTTGTGCGGGGCCACGCGCTGAGGTTCGTGCACCTCCTGGTAGAAGCATGGGATCGCCATATGGGTGGTGACCCCGTTGGCGAGGAATATCTTGCCTGGGGTGCTGGTATCCTGCATGTTTCGGCGCTTCGGGTGAGGCGCCGTCTTGAAAGTTCTGTAACCCATTTCGCTCCTTTCTAAACGAATATCGCTTCTCGGATGTCATTATAGTTATTGAACGTTGGATGGATGTCCCCGACAGCGCGGTAACTGGAGCTGTCGTCGAAGCCGTAGACCAAGCCGATTTTGTTGGACATCGTGTAAACCTTCGCGATGAAATGGGTCAGGCGGAATCTGGCCGTGCCCGAGAGGATCAGCTTATAACTTTGAAGCTTCAAATCTACCCGCATGTATTCACGCAGGTTATAGATAGGCTCGTCATGCCTGATGTGCTTGACCACCTCTATTTTCCGTCCGAAGATGTCGACCCCCACCAACTTGATGTCCATGTCCCCGAGGAAGTTGTCGAAGCGGAATTCCAGCTGGCTTAAATACTGCCACCCCTGTATAGGCATTTGGGTGGAAAGCTCGGCAGTCTCGATCAGGAAGGAATGGTCGGAGGCGGTGGTCGGCTCATCGTTGTTCGTGGTGGGCAGCAGGTAGATACTGCTCTCGGTGACGATCCCGATGCCTTCTCGGCAACCCTCGTAGTCGATGTGGATCATGTCGATCACGTCCTCATCAGTGTCCAAGGTGTACGTCCACCAGGCCTTGCCGTCGATATCGTAGCAGAACAGCAGGTTGTCCAAGACATGAGCGCTCCCCACCTTCTGCGTGTCCTTGCCGAAGGCGACGTAGAGGATTCCGTCAACTTCCAGGAGAACCGAATCCCTCAGCCTCTTGCCCAGTTCCACGCTGTCGGTGAACACGGGCTTAATCGGGTCGGAGACGTAGTTCGTGCGGATCTGCGAGTTGTACTCCATTGTCATAGTCGTCAGGGCGAGGCCGTACCTCGATACCGAGTACAAGCCATCCTCGCACACCTTCGCGCCATGGTAACTCTTGCAGCCGACGGCGCCCGATATCTGCTCCCCTTGCCACGACTTCATGGACTGCTCGTTGGACAAGGTAATCGTGTTCTCGACGAGGTTGAACCTCTGCTCCTTCATGGAATTCTTGGAGTCGCACAGCATGGTGACGATAGAATTGCCACTCTGCGTCTTGTACTTAGCCACGTAGCGCACCTCCTGGCCCGTGCCCGGCTCGACGTCCACGTAGCCGCCGCCGGTGCCGGAGCTGATGCTGAACAGGTTGCCTGGGTTGCCTCCGATGTACAGGCGGTAAGGGAACTCCTTGCTCCCCCAGAAGTACATGCGTCCGTCGATGTTGCACATGCGGGAGACCGGCGCGCCCTTGGTGTAGTTCTCCGTGGGCACGGTGAGGTTGCCCGTGGGCCACATGCTCGTGGCGTCCAGGTAGCCGACCCAGTTGAACAGCCAGGTGCTGTCGGACTCGTCCACGTCTACTCTCCCGCAGAAGATCATGGAGCTGGCGTTGTCGGCGCTGTAGTATAGCTCGACGGCCTTGATGCCGTAACCGCTAGGGATCTGCCCCTTGATGCGGAGAAAGCACCCCGAGTGCCATTCGGAGACGGGGACACTCGAGTAGAAGGTGAGCTTCCCAGAGCAATTGGTCGGGCCGTACTTGTTAACGTAGGTGTAGCCGACGTCGGTTCTGTAGGCGTGGTCGTCATCGAAGGACCCGGAGATGGTCAGGGAGCCCCGAGCGACCAGGTTGTCCATGGTGAGCGCATTGGGGTCCGGGACCTCCTTGGCGTTGGATATCTCATGCTTCGAGACATCGCCGGTCCACAGCTCGTTCTCGGCCGTGGCTCCGATGAGCTTGTCGTCATAGTAATCCAGGGATTCCCATGTCGTCTTGCTCCCCGTCAGGTTGTCCAGTTTCACAGTCTTGCCCATAGCTTGCCCGGGGGTGAACGAGGCCATGTCCGCATAGGCGATGGACCCGTCGCTCAAAGCGACGTAAATCTCGCTGGCTATCATCACCTCGGCGTCTGTGAACTTCTTGCCCTTGGGCGCGGAGAACAGCTTCACGATATTGTTGCGGGATTGGATGGTCTTGTTCGTGGCTATGCAGGCGTTGTTCTGCACGGTCACGTAGTTCATCTGCAAATCGGATTCATCAGGCAGGTCCTCGTTTCGGTCCAATGAGAAGGGCCTAGGCGAGTACTGGAAGTTGCATCCCCCGAATTGCTGGAACACCTGGAGGCGGGGCTCACTGTTGGCTGTGCGGCCACCCCCTTGGGCCCTGCCCTGCCCTGATCCGCTTTTGCTTTTCCTCTTAGCCATTCATCCTCCTATAGGACGGAAAGATACCCGAGCTCGCAGGTATCGTAAGTGTCGGGGATGGTGTGCGCCGAGTCGTTCTCTCGGATGGCGGAGAGCAGCTTGGTCGCCTCGTCGGCCAGGGATTGTGCCCGTTCGGTCACGGATGGGTCGGCTTCGGCCCTTTTGGCGGCCGTGCGTACCACGAAGTAGTAGGGGTCGGGCATCCACTTCCAGATGACGTCCTTGTAGGCCTTCTCGCAGTTGTCCTCGCAGGAGCTGTCGCAGATATGCAAGGGCTCGATGTAGCTGATGACGTCGGTCTCCAGCAGACCGCCCCTTTCGGAGGGGAACCAAGGACGGTTGAACGTCAGGACATTGCCGACGAAGGACGCCCTCTGAGCCCCCTTGTCCACGTTCAGACGGCCGTATTCATCGAAGAACTCGACGTGCCTCCTGTTGGCGGTGCGCGCCTCCTCGTAGGGGATCTGGGAGACGCAGGCGCCCTTGTGCAGGCGGACGGCATCGCCATAGCCCGTGCAGACCTTGTACACGCCATCGGGGATCTCGATCTCCTGGGGGCGGATGCCGTCATCGTTCGCGAATTCCATCTCCCATCGTTCGCGGAGGAAGTTCCAGTCTTGCTCTTTCTGGAACTCCTGCATCACGAAGTTCGCCTCCATGACGACTTCCTTGAATTTATCCGACTTCGAGTGGAAAGAGCCTTCAAGGGACGCATCCACATCAAGGCGAACCTTGTAGATGGCATAGAACACCTGCTGAACGAAGTCGGCTATGGTCATGCCGCGGGACATTATTCCTCCTCTTCGGTTTCTTCTTTATCTTCGGGAGAGGGCTCGGGTCCCCCGTCCTTCTCGGGCTTTCCACCGAATGCGGGCTTCTGCTTTTTCTCCCCCTCTTCCTCGTCGTGCTTGCCGCACTTCATGAGGAACTCATCGCAAAGGTCGCGGATCTGCGTGACCAGGGAGACGGCGTCCCCGCTGGGTTTCGGCATATGCATGCGGCCATGGGGGCCTGGCTCTTCCGGCGTGATGCCCATAATGAGGGTCATGATGTCGTCGTCGAAGGGAATCTCTTTAGTCATTTTTTACCTCCCGTTGAATCGGTTAATCAGTTTGCTGAAATAATCATTGCCTTTGAGTGTGTTGCGCTCTGCGCCCTGGCGGTTGTCCGGCATGACGTAGCCCGATATCTTGGCATTGTTCTGCTGGACATCTCCGCTACCGTTCCACACGGAACCGGAATCCAGGTTCGCGTCCCCTTCGCCAGGAGCCGTGAAGAGGTTCGGGTTGATGTTGTTCAGGTTGGCGGACAGGTCGCTCTCGACATCTCTAATGGCCTTCTCGGCGCTGGTCACGGCGTCCCTTTTGGCAACTTGATTCTGGTTGTAGCTATCCTGGTAGCTGTTCTCGACCGTGTCGTTGTTTGTCTGCAACTGGGCCCAATAGGTGTTGTTCTCCTTGTCGTTGCGGTCCTCGAGCATCTGCATGAGATTGCCGACAGAGCTGCCGTTCATGGCGTTGCCCATGCTGCCGAGCAGGCCGAGGGTGGCGTTCTGTAAGTCTCTCTGCGCCTCGAACCGGTCTGCCGAGTTCTTGCGGGAGTTCTGCTTGAGCTGGGTGTCCGCAAGGGATCTGTTCTGTCTGTTCGCGAAATCGTAGGTCTCGAGCTGCTTGGACAGCTGGTTGCGGATATCGTCGGCGTTCTTCTTGGCCAGCGTTATCTGGTTATTCGCCGCCGTTTGCTCGCGCTCTGTAATCTCGCCTGCGTCGTAAGCTTCAGCCGTAGACATCGCTCACCTCCATTCAATACAAGAAAAGGGCGGGCGGCTCTGTGGCACACCCGCCCTTTTCAACGGTTAATCAAGCAGCCGCTATTTGACGGTCACGGTGCACTTGGCGGTCTGCGAAGCGTCGCCGTTCGCACGGTAGGTCACTGTCGCGGTGCCAGCCTTGATGCCGGTGATCACGCCGTCCTCGACGTCGGCAATGTTGCTATCGGAGCTGAATGCCGTGTACGTCTTGTCGAACTTGCCGGTGCCGGTCACGGTAACCGTTGGGCTGATCTGCTCGCCGACGCTGATGGAAGCGGTCTTCTGGCTAACAGTGATGCCGTCGACGGACGGGGTCGGGTCGTTATCGACGATCTGAACCTTCAGGGCTGGCGTGCCGGTATTCTCCTCCGCGTCCACGATGAGCAGGATGCCGTGGGAGTACTGCGGGATGACCCAAGCGTCATGCTTTACATCGAACACAAGTTCGGTGAACTTGCCGCGGGTCTTGCCACGGTCGGTCTCCATGGCGCCGTACTCCTCGCCGAGCTGAGCGGCGGGGCGGTAGACGGCCATGCCGATGACCTGACGGCGGGTGATCGGGGCGACGGGGCCGGTCGGGGTACCGATGCCCTGGCCCGGGTAACCCTGCCACGGGAAGCTCGAGACGGTCTTCGTCGGGTCGGCGGCAGTGCCGGCGGGCACGCCCCAATCGACGGTATCGGCGTCAGCGCTCTCGGCATCGCCGTAATACGGCGCACCGGCGGGCATGCTCATCGGATAGTTCGTCACGACGTTCTTGAAGGACTTGGTGGTCGTGTCGAAGTAGGTGCCGATGTAGTTGGTCGCGCGGGTACGGGTGGCAGCGGCCAGCTCGGTCTGGAGCTTGATTACGCCGTCGGGGGCCTGGATGGAATTGATGACCATGTCGAAGGCCGCCTTGCCGTCGGCGCTGTGGACGACGTTGTTGTTGGCGTCCAAGTACACCTTCGGGAAATACTGCGATGGGATGGAGAAGTCGAAGTCCCAACCGTAGAAGCGTTCGAAGCGACCCTCGACCAATGCGTCGTAAGCCTTGTCGGAAGCGGGGACGGAACCCGGGACGCCGATAAGGTTGGACAGGAGGTCGTCCTTATAGGCCTTGTCGAGTAGGATGACACGGTTGTCCTCGGGGATGAACAGGTTGGTCCATGCGACGTCGATGGCGTTGAGCATCGGACGGACGTTCAGGCTATCCCACTCGATCGCCTTGATGGGGGCGAACTCGGGCTGGAAGGACAGGCCCTCGTAAGGACCAGGCGAAGCGATCCACTGGCCGTCGCAATCGAACATCGCGCCTTCGTTCGCATGGGTCTGCACGAATCGGCCGGAGATATGGCCGTTGGCGATGGCGAAGAAGTTGTACTTGTCGATGTGCGGGCCGAGGATCTCCTTGTCCCAGATGGACTTGGCCTTGTTGATGGTCTCGGCAGTGGACATGTAAGCCTCGCCGCCGGTGTACGCAGAGGACTGCGTGGCGGTGCCGAAGTCACCGATCTCGCCCTTGTACTGTTTCTCGTCGAACACGCGCCATGCGATGGACTTGTGCTGGCCAGAGGTGAACACGCGACGCGTGAAGCGGACCGTCTGGAACGGGCCGTAAGCCGAAGCCCCCCAGCCGTCGCGACCTGCGACCTCGGTGGAGCCGGGGCCCGTCAAGCCGTTGAGGCGACGGTCGTCGTAGTCGAAGATTCGGTCGGATACGAGGATGTCGTCATACGCATAGGCCTCCTCGTTGTTGGCGATCTTAACGCCTTTGCCTGTGAAGATGCCGATGGAATAACGGGCGGGAAGAAGTCGGTTATCCTCGATAGCCGCCTTGTTCCAAATCATCGGCGAAATAGGTTGTGCCATTTTTTCTCCTTTGCTTTCAACCTTTTCCTTACATGCCGCCGAGCTTAGCGGAATTCTACCACATTAAAGTGTCAACATGCTTTCATATAAATCCTCTTGTTGACCTGGTATTTCTTCCTCACCAGGGGACATCTGCTCGGCTAAATCGATGTCCCCTGGGGTCGGAAGAGCCTCAGCACTATCAGGATTTGCCTGAGGCATGGGAACTGGCGTCTCGGCGAAAGATTCCTGAGCCAGTTGTTCCTGGGATACCGGCGGCAGCGCCTGCTGCGTAGCGGCCAGCTGGCTCGCCATGCCGTCTATCTGCTGCTGCTGGGCGTCTATCTGCCCCTGTACACCGGCCATCATATTCTTAGCTATCTGCTCGCCGATCGAGTCGGCAAGTGATTGCGATATGTCGGTGTTGGAAAGTTCGAGCATGCGCATGGCGACCGGGAGCAGGACCTCGTTCTCGATGACTGCCCGGTTCGCCTCGCTCCATCCATTCAGGTTCTGGATGAACGGTTGGGCCATCGTCGTTAAACGCTCCAGCTCCTGTTCCTCCTTGGTTTGGACCAGGGATCCTGCGCGTACTTTGAACTCGAGCATGTCGGAGGAAAGCTCGTCGAAGTCGACGATGACCTTGTCACCGTCTATGCATGCGTCCTCGCCGATATCGTGCAGGCGACGACGGGTCGCCTCATCGCATGTGAGCTTGTGCTCCCCATGCATGGAGTTGATGTACATGCGGAGCGCCTGCACGGCCCAATCCTGGAGGAAGCCCTCCACGCGCTTCTGGTATTGGTTGATGTTGATCGTCTTCTGGGAAGCCTGCTGCTCGACGCCCGGGGCCGTCTTCGAGAAGCCCACGCCGGCGTCCTTAGCCACGGTGCCATCGGCCACGTTGAGGTTTCTCACCATGGCGGCCGCGACGGCTTCGCGGGTCGTCGCCCAATTCGACAAGACGGAGTTCTCGATCTTGACGGGCTCGACCTTGACCTGGTTCGGGTTGTTGCCCAGATTCCAGATCTTGCGCGGCTCGAACCTGTAGGAAGACGGGTTGGTCTCCCACCCGCTCACCATGATGGGCGGCTCCATGGCCAGCAACAGGTTCTTGTACGCGCTGGTCTGAAACAGGTCGTTGAACTGCTGGTCTGCCAAGAGGAACTCCACCTGGCTTATGCCGAGCGGGAAATCCGAGTCGGGCTCCAAGACCAGGAAGTTCCACGGGATACCTTTGCGCGGGTCGTAGTTCGGAACACGGCGGAACTCCGCGTCCAACGAGGGGACGAAAGTCACGAACTCGTTCGCGCCCCTGCGGTACTCCGTGATGAGCATGAGGGACTGGAGCGACGTGCTGCCTTTCATCTTGTCGCCCAAAGCCTCGCTCTCGTAATCCTTAGAAGTGAACATGTCCTCGTCGATGACGCAGCGCACCGCATCCTCGTTATAGGTGGAGTCGCGAATATTGCCCTCGTCGTCCAGCAGCGCCATGACGTCGTCCTTGGTCATGTACGAGCGATGGTACACGACCTGGGGGCGGCAGATGTCGGAACAGTCCGGGTTGATGAACACGTCGCTCCACTGCTCGAGGCTAAACTTGATGCGGGCATCGTCGTCGAAGTCGGTCTCGAACCCGGTGCGAACGGGGGCGAAGGCGTAGATGAAGCTCATCTTGAAAGCTTTCACGAGGTTCGCCATCATGTCGGTGCCCTCCAGCTCAGACACCATCACCTTGTTGTCGAACAGGTATTGGGTGATGATGTGTTCCTTGGTGGCCTTGTCGAACTGGGTGGTGAGCTCCCCGTCGGGCACTCGCTGGATGGTGTCGGCGAGAACCTTGCGGAGGATGTACTGAGTAGAGCCTTCTGAGAAGTACTTCGTCTTGCCCCGCTTCACGTCCCATTCGTGGATGGACTTGTTCTTCGCGAGCAGCCCGTACAGCTCATGATGGTATGTGCGTCTTTGCATCTGGCTCTTCGCCGCGTTGTAGCGGGCGTGCATCTTGCACATCTCCTTGCTTTTCAGCGAGTCCTTGTCGATGTTCCAACGCTTCTCATGTTTCGTCATTTACATGTCCGATCTCTTGTATGCTTCACGGCTGCCCTTGGTGGAGAAGCCCGGCTTCAGATAGGTGGTCGAGGCTTTGTACGGGGACTTCACGTTCATTCCTTGGGCTGACTTGGTGTACAGGTTGTGCGTTGAGCTGTAGATCCTAGGCGTGTACGAGGAGCTGCTCGAGGACTTGCTCGAATACGACTTGCTGTAAGAGCCGCCCGACGACGACCTGGAATAGCTTCTGGAGCCGTAGGAGCTGCCTGTGGAGCCGCTCTTGGTACTCTTGGAGCTACTACCCGAACTGTTATTATACGACTCCAGGGAGGCTTTATACTCATCGTAATTGACGCCGGCGCGTTCTGCGGCGCTTCTCAGCTCGTCCTCGCTCAAATCATTGAGCGTCTTATTGTCCTCGCTCGCCACGAGACGGCGGGTATTGGTCGTGGTAGCGCCTTCACCTATGCGAGTCTCGGCGTTCATATCCTTGTTGAATACGTCCTGGCTGCCCGCAATGGTGGGCCACAACAGCTGCCCCGCCTCGCCCCCCATGCTGATGGCGGAGCTGCCGATGGTGTCGCGGATCTGGTCCTTATCGGTTTTGAACTGGCCGTCCTCAACGTACCAATCGTTAGCCACCTCGTCGTTGTAATTGCTGGTCTTATCGACCAGGGTGAACGGAAGGATGGTGGAACTGGCGTTGCCGGTACGGTAATACTTTTTCTCGACCTGGCTTCGGTTGGTGTAATAATCCCAAGCACTGGCAACCTGGCCTTCGTTGGGTCCGCTCGTCCACACGTAGGCGGTCTCGTAATCCGTGACAAGCTTCTCGTAGCGGTCCAGCGAGGAGGGGATCGCCGAGTTGTAGCACCAGGCATTCAGCTTGGTCTCGACGTCCTTCTTCACCGTTTGGTAGTTGTAGAGCAGGCCGTAGGCGACGTCAGTCCATCCGTCTTCCTCCACCGCTTTCTGGAATTCCCAATACGCCGCCTGCTTCCGACCCGTCAGATATTCGGCCAGGTTCTTCTTGGCATTGTAGGGGATGACTAAGCCCTGAGCCAAAGCCTGAGCAGGCGAACCGAACCCTTCCAGGTCGGCCAGCAAAGATTGTGCGGCCAGGTCCTTTTCCGCGTTGGTCATGCTCTCGTAGTTCTCGAGGTTGTACCTGTTGTAGTAAACCATCGAGACTTGGTCTGCCTGGGTGGCGACGGGCATCTCCCACCAGAAGTACCCGGTGTTCTCGTTGTACTGGTTATCGCCTTTCTTGAAGATGTTCAGGAGGGCGGCGTAGGCGACGTTGTTCTTCGCCAATGTGCGCATGAGGATCTCATCTGTCGAATCGATATTCTGGGCATTACCCTCACTATCATAATATTTGTAAGCGGTGTGGTCACGCTGCTCGTGGCCGAAGAACAGGCTCTCTTTGGTGTACGCGTTGAGGAACGCGGGCGTGATGTTCTTCAGGAACCTGGCGAAGGCTTCCTGGCTGTACGTGTGGAGAGGGGTGAGGCCGCTCAGGTCCGCATCCGGGTCATCCACCAGCTGGCTCCAGGTATTGCCGTTCTCGATGACGGACATGACCATGTCGACGGTATCGAACAACGCGCTGCCGGAAAGGGCGTCCGCCAAGCTGTTGACGAAGACGTTCCAGGAAGTGCCTAGATCCCCTGTCTTGATGTAATGCCAAGCGGCCTGGGCGGCACCGTACCCCTCCCCTATCATGTCGTAAGCCCACCAAGCGGGAACGAGCTTGAAGAAGCCGCCGAAAGATTGCTCGATGGGGTTCGCCTTCAGGAGCTCATCCGGGTCGTCGTCGTCATCGTCTCCGAGCCCATCGAACAGGGCATGGAGGGATAGGAACAGGCCGAACACCATGGCCCTGTTTCCTATCATCATGGAATCGTAGATGATGCATTTCGCGAGGCCATAAGCCTCGTCCATGCCCATGGTGTTTCCGACAGCCACAGCTTCCCATTTATCAAGGGACTCGTCGAGGGACGAGATCCCCCCGCTGTTTTCGCGGGAACGATTCTGGTAGAGCTCCTCCCCTATGGATATCGAAGCTTTATTCTTGATGAAGCCTCGTTGGAGCAGGCAATTGATAGTGGTCGTCATAGGTAACCAAAGCGATAGCTGCTTGATGCTGAACGAGAGGAACCTGTCGACGAACGTGGCGAACACCGCGTCGGTGATTCCATGGTCTTTCAGGAATTGCTCCACTATGGCCGACGTTGGGGTGCGTCTGTTCGAGGTGAGCTGGTTCAGGCTGAGGAAGGCATCTCGCCCTTCGTGCAGGGCGGCCATATGCGCCATCGCGGCCGCGGGGCTCTCAGCCCTCGCCATCTCCAGGATATCGGATGTCGAAACGGTGGCGACGACTGCCTCGCCTTTACCCTCCTCATGCTTCAAGTAAGACCCCTTCATATTCATCAAGCATCCGCGGTAAAAGGCGTAGGTATCCATGCGGTTAGTCATACCGCCGCCCGTCATGATCTTCTGTGTGAGGTCAGCCAGGCTGGCTTTCGCCTGGTCCAGCTTCCGAAGTTTTCCCTTGTCGTCCTTAGCTTCCAGCTCCTGCTCGCCGATCCAGGTGCGCAGCCAGGCGACGGTTGCTTTCGGGTTGCCCCAGGCGCTCCTGGCCTCCTCGCTTGTGCAGTAGGCGGTCAACGCATCCATGCCCGCGCTGCCCGTGACGAAGTAGAAGCAATTCATCATGGCCTCGGAATCTTTCCTATCCGCGAGCTGCTTTATCTCGTCGTTAACGGCGAACATCCTATCCGCCTCCTGAACAGTAGCCTTGTCCACGCCCCTGCTCTCCGCCAGCTTGCTGATGACCTTGGAGGTCGCGCGGTCGGCCAGACTCGTCATCCCGACGCCGAGGACTTTCTCGGCGAAGTTGGCCAACGCCAGCTCGGGGCGCAATATGCCGCTGAAACGGATGCTGGAGGTGTACGACTGGATCAGTTGGGTCGCCTTCTTGGCATGGTTGGTTTTGTAGTTCTGCTGACGGGCGTTTTCCGTGGCGGCAGCGGCTACCTCGCGCGAAGCCTCGGCGGCTTTCATGACTATCTTGTCTGACGGCCCCGGCTCGAACCCCATATCCTCGGCCATCTTCTTGGCGTTGTCGTGCATGATCTCCAATGAGCATCGGCTGTCGGAATTCATGGTGATGCCGAGGGAGGAGTAATCCTGGCGGTCGTCCAAGGACATCGCTGCGCGGGCGAAATTCATGACCTGCTCTCGCTGCGCGTATTCCTTCGAACCCTTCTCCGCATACCTGGTGTCCAGCATGAGGTCACGGAGGGTGAACTCATCCCATGTCTTTTGGATATCCATCTGGAGCTCCTCCACGGAGCGGCCATGAAGCGGGGACTTCCGGGACCGGGAAAGCTCTTGGAGCGTGAACCTGTCCACATATCCGCATGGATAGCACTTGGTGTTGCCAATGTACGCGTATTCGTTGGCCACGCCGAAGGGATGGTTGTATTTGGCCTGGGAGTCCATGATCTGCTTCGTCAGCTTGACCAAGTCCTCATAAGACCATCTGAAGTTTTCCTGGCCCACACGCTTGCCAGAGTTGTCGTAACCAAGGCTGGCGGCGTACTGATACATGCTCATGACCGCGTGCTCCGAGCAGCTGTATTCTTTTCGGAGTGTGTTAATGAGCTTCTGCACCTTAGGGCTATGGATGGCATGGTACGCGTTGGTCTTCTTCTTGCCGCCGCCGCCGTTATCGGCGTAATAGGGGGCCAATCGATCGCCCTCGACGCGGGTCATTTCCGGGCGGGCAATGCTCTCCGCCGTCCTGTTCCTGGAACGGGCGAAGGCTCTGCGCTTCGCCGCGTTCGGGTTTAGATCCTCGTAATCGGCGATATCGGGGTCGAAGCCTTTAACATCACCCTCCGCGTCGTAATAGACCTCGTTCACGACTTCGCCGACACGGTCCACAGGGGGGAGCCAACGCTTCTCGTTTTCTTCCTTCGTGCCGAACAAGGCCGAATTATCGGGATTGAGACCGCCGAAACGCTCTACTCCGGCGGCGTCCACCGCCATCCTGCGTGAGGCGGTGTAGTTCTTCCTGTTGTATTCCTCCCATGCGCTCCACATCTCGTCCTCGTCGACGACGCGGTTGCCCTCCTCGTCAAGGCGGGGATAGATCAACGCGCGGCGCGAGGCGTCCATGTTGAACGGGTCGCCCTTGCGCGCGCCGCCGTCGAACAGCCCCTCCTTGACGTAAACGGGCTTGCCTTGGTCGACCCGCTCGCCGCTGACAGCCGTCGAGCCTGGGCCGCTTTTGCCCTTCTTCTCGTTTTCCTGCTCGGCTGCGAAGGCCTTGGCCTTCGCCTCGACGGCTTGTTCCTGCTTCGCGCGGGAGGCGGCGTCCTCAGCTTGAGCTGAAGTGATCTCCGCTTGGCGCTGCTTTTCGGCGTCCTCTTTCGGGGCGGCGACAAGCATGTCGATAAGGTTCGCCTCGGTTTTCTTTTTCTTCGGGGGTTTCATTCTGAACCCGTTGTTCGTCAATTGGTTGCCCGAGAGTTGGTGGCGCCCGCCCGACTCGACCCCGGCGGAGCCGCCGCTCGCGACCTCGTCCGCAGATACTTTCGGGACAAGGGTCGAAGATTCTTGCTCGACTGAGGCGGAAGAGACGGAGGTCTCTTTGGCTGCGCTCTTGAGGCCTTTTGTATCCTCGTCCTTCTTCATAGAGGAAGCAGAGTCGGCACTCATGCCCGCCTTCGGGGCGGCTGTGGCGGACACAGTCCGCTCGTTCTCGGGAGGCGTGACGGGCTGGGTTTCGACGATCTGCCCCGTTCCGCCGCTCGAGGGCACATCTGCGCCGTAATGATCGGCTGAACCTCCCTCGACGGTACCCCCTCCAGGATTCCCGGCGATGCCGCTAGGTCTTTCGATGGAAGCCCCGCTCCCGCTGACGGTATCATTACCGGCGTCGTTGACATGGGTACCGCCCGAAGAAGGTTTATTGATGTGTATCGTCATTGAGACTCCTCTTTACAATCCTGGGGCCTTACTCCGTGATAAGGAATTTTGCCCTCTGCGTATCTTATCGCATTGCCTGCCCCATCCCAAAAGTGTAGAGCTGATTCGCGCTATCGACCATCCGTTCATTGCGGGCCTGCATTTGCTTCGCTCCGATCCAACGTGGTGCCTTCCGCCTGTTGAGCCTCGCTGGCGGCGGCGGCGCCGGGGAGAACCTTGCCGAGCCTCACCACGTCCACGCCGAACTTAGACTTGACCTCGCCAAGGTCGGACATGGAACGTTCCAGCATGATCCTATACTCGCGGTCCGCGGCGGTACGCCCGGCGAGCTGGTGTGTGGCGATGGCGTCCAAGGTGTCGCTGAATCCGTTGATGTTCGGGCGATGGGCGCCGGTGAAATCGTTAAAGTTGAAAAACGACCAGCCGGCGTACACGTTCACCCAGGAATAGAAGTACTTGCCAGCCATCGGGTTCTTATGGGGCACCTGCATCTGCATACACTGATCCTTCTGGTTGACCCGGAACACCTTGGTCTCATCCTCCGACCTCACGCTGTCAGGGCAGAGCTCGTCGTCCATCTTGTTTAGGAACTTGAGCAGGCCGTCCTGATATTGGGGTTTGGTGCCGAACATGCACTCGAACTCCCACCAGATGTCAGTGCGCTTGTCATCCTCCCCGAACCGGCAGGCGAGGAAGTCCGTCGGGTTGCCGCCGTTGCGGGCGTACAGGCAGAGCTGCTGCTTGATCCAGATGTTCAGCTCCGGGTCGTCGGAGAAGTCAATGAAAACGCTTTTGGCCGAGGCGTTGGAGTGGATGCCGATGCTGGCCCATTCGGACTTCGTGAGGTACCTGTTCGCCAAGCGCTCCTTTAAGGGCTCCTCCTCGCCCTGTGCGTTGATGAACATTGGGTTGCCCGGGATGTGCTCCGCATAATTGTAGCCACGGGTGCGGGCGACGTACATCAACGTCTGCATGGTCCCCAGGCGCTTGTTGCTCCCGATGCGGCGCGAGGCCGTGGACTCGGGGGCGTAGCATCCATCGATATCGATGTCAGTTCCCTTGAACTTGAACCACTCCACCGCGTTCTCAAGCGAGGTGAAGAACTTGTTAGCCGTGGATTGGCCCTCGAAGAACTTCACGGAGTGCTTGGTTACGTCGTCGTCGTATTCCCAGTCGAGCGCCAGGAAGCTCTCCGCCGGGACTTTCTCGTCCTTGTAGCTGATGCTCTTCACCTCGAAGTGGGAGGGAACCGCCTCGCGGCTGACCTCGTTGCGGCCCGTCAAGTCGAACGGGATGATGGGGGCATAGACGCGGAAGGGCTTCTCGCCGAGGGGGGTGACAATCATCGTCATGAAGCCGACCACATCGCCTGGGGCAGCCTCCTTGCGGATTCCGCCGCTAACGAAGCCCTTCTCGCGATTAGAATCGTACTCGTCGCAATAGCGGTCGACCGCGTCCATGGTCATCTTCCAGTGTCGGTCGAAACCCTTGGTGCCGGGGGTCACCCCGACGTCCATGATGACGTTGGAACCCTTGGAGAGGATGGCCGCGATCTCCTCCTTCTCCGCGAGATGGCAGCTGAAGGAGGCGTCGGGGTACGCCTTGAACACGTTGGGGAACAAGTTGGAGGTGGTCATCTGGGTGGTCTCCTTCCAATTCACTCGCAGCCTTTCGACCAGAGCTTTGAACGGTTGGAAACCGGCGTCGCCGAGGTTGAACTCGTTCAAGTCGTCCTCGTAGGTGTAGACCACGTTGTCAGCCGGGCGATGGAATACGCCGAAGGTCCCCGCGAACTGGTTGCTTTCTCCGTTGACGGCCATGTCGAAGCCCGGCACGATATAGAAAATTTCAGCGGCAATTTTGAAGGGGATACCCTCCTCGATATATCCCGTGCAAACGCCGGTGATTCCCTGACGTCTGATGATCTCTAAATCCGATGGGCTGAACATTCCCTCCTTGGCCCAAACAGCGCTGGGGCCTATGGCCTTGGGGGGCTCCCGGACTGACATCAGGACGTAACCGAGGCCAAGCTTGTCCATGACCAGCTTAACCCAGGAAGGGGTCTTTTCCTTCAAGCCGATAACCTTCTTTTTTTTCGGGTCCGCGATTTGCAGGCCGGGGTTGTTCTCGCGGAATGACCTCATGGCGTTCAAGTTGAGGGCCAGGCTGGAGGAACGGGGGCGGGTCGGGCCGCTTCCGTTCGCCTTCGGCCTGATGCGAATAGAGGCCAGGACCGCCTCTATATCGAAGGACTCTGCGCCCGCTCGGGCAGCAGCTTCCCTCGCCACGGCGGAGATCTCGTCCTTCGTCCCGTGGCGGACCAAATCGAAGGTAAGGTTGGCGCGGATGGCTTTCGCGATGAGCTCGATGGAGCGGACACGAAAACCGTCTTCATCCACGACGATCATCAAGTCCGCCAAGTTCATGCAATCGGCCAGGGTCATCTCGTCGTAACCGCCGATCCTGTTAGCCTCCAGCAATCGACGCGCCAAGGCGAGCTTGGCCTGGAACAGGCCGTTCTCGGATCCTTCGTAGATGGCCTGCAACCAGCCAGACAGCTCGCCGTAATCGCTCGTCTCGGGAGACCCGGACGCCTTCGACAGCTCGGCGAGCTCCTTGTCGGTATAGTATTTGCCGTGCTTCGTCACGGAATGGCGGCCGTCGTCGCCGGTCTTCTTCGCCTTGAGGTTGAATTTCTCGGCACCGAAGTCGCGCTTGACAATCAGGTAGGAGCACACCGACGGCGTTTGCATCCGTTCATCCTCGTTGATCGCTTTGTCCCCGCGAACCACGCCCTCCGGTAGGGAAACGATCACGTCCCCGTTCTTCCAATCCTCGTCGGTGAAGGCCGAGAACGGCTTACCCAGGCTGTTCTCGCAGCCGTTGAAATATTCAAGCAGGGTTTCCATGTCGACTTCGCCGAGATCGACGAACTCGTCCAGGCTCGCATACTTATCGGTTAGACCGAGAGAGGAGATGAACATGGCGAGCTTATGGGTCTCGCTGCCCTCGACGCCGGTCGATACCGCGGTCTTGGCACCCGAGAACTCCTGACGGACGTCGTAATAGGCGTAGCAGGAGGCGAGGTCGGGGCCAAGAGGGGTCTTGGAAGAAAACGCCTCGATAAAAGGTTTGAAAGCCTCGGCCCCGAATTCGTCGTACCAATCTCGGATCGATTCCCGGATGTTATCCAGCAGGCCCTTTCCTCCTTCCGCCGTGGTGTAGATAGCTTCGTCGGAGAGGCCCAGTTCCCTAAGAACGTCTTCCGTGGCCCCCAATTCCACCATGGCACGCTCCACGTCGCCGTCGCACCTTCCGAGGATATTCAGGACGTTGATGATGTTCTCCATGTAACGTGGGCGCATATCGCGGGCCATGGTATGTCGGGTCGGAGTGATGAACGCCACAAGAGCAGCAAAGCGGGGGTCATCCGCCATGCGCGCGAACTGATCGTTTGTTTCCAGGCCGCCTACATCCAGCAACCGGAAGCTCTCCGAGATGGTGCTGCAACTACCCAAGTAACCACCTTTCGGCATTCTGCCCACGCAGTGTCGGCGCAAGACAGCCGCGATGTTCGGGTTATCCCAGAGGAACTCCCAGATGTCGTTCTCGGTTGCGTTCTCTCTCCCGACCAGGGTGTCGCGGGTTAAATGAATGACGCCCCCATTGTCGTCGTAGACGTACAACTCCTTCTTCCCGCTGAGGACGCACACGAAGTCATAAGGGGAAAGCATGTCGATGGACTGCAACCCGAGGGCGCGGTTGTCGGTGCGGTAAACGTCCGAGAAGAACCCGCCGTTGCGCGTGAAGCTAAGCGCGGCGTACAGAACGTTCGTCCATAAATGCTGCTTCGATTTCTCGGACTGGGCGTAAGCCTTGTCCAGCACCGAGCACATCGCGTTCGCTACATCCTCGACTCTCACAGGGCAGTAAACTCCAGGAGAGTCTACGTAAAAATTCAGCAGGGAATCGAGAGCGCCCGGCTTGTTTCTATAAATTTTATCCGCTTCTTGCAGCTCGTCGAGGATATCCTCGCGACTTTTTTCCTGCTTGTCGTAAAGCTTGTTGAACTCCTTCGTGGCGGACATCACGCCCTCGCTGGTGGACTTCAACATGGAGTAGCTGGGGTAAGGATTATGCTCCAACATTTCGGGAACTGTGTAGGAGGAAATCCAACGGAACTGCTGATAATAGCGAGTGACGTCCGCGACGATGGCGCATTTGTCCTCTTTGGAAAGATCAATGTCGAGGAGGACGTCCTCGAGCGTGGAATGTTTCTGAAGGGTGGAGTACATCTTGAAGTACGCTCCTCCCCTTTTCTCCTTACCGTTCTCGTTTTTGCTCATATAGAGCCACCCGAAATCCCCCTGCTTGAACATCGCGAAGGGGCGCAATTCATCGCCGATGGCGGCCTGCTCCTTGTCCTTGATGACGGCTGCCCAAACCCAGGAAGAGGAAGCGAGAAGATCCTCCTCGTACATAAGCTCGTCGTATACCGCTTCGACGTTCTCTTCTTCCCTGGCATAAGCTTCCTCGAGCTCGTGGATGCGGTGCATCCTGTACTCGGTCGTCATGGCAATGCGGATGCTCTTGAGCCCCTCGACATTCGCGTCCAGCATCGCCTGGCCGTACCCGGAGCCCAGGAAGCCCTGGATATTGTCCATGCCGAAATAAGCGAAGACGTCGGGGTCGGAGGCATTCAGCAGCTCGACCGCGTTCTGTATTTGCGCATGCCACTCTGCGTAACCGGGATCTTCTTGCTTGATATTTTGCAAGATTTTGTACATCTTGGCGCAAACGCTGTCTCCGTTCTCGTAAACCTTTTTGTTGAATTCGGAGCCGGTGGAAGAGCGCATGTTAACGAAGGCGTAGACCAACTCCCAAGTCGCTTCGTATGGGTCGGCGGACATCTTGCCAATAGGTTTTTCCGCGTTGGTTTTCAAGAATTTCTCGTTAACGCCTTGCTCCCAGTATTTGTTTTCCTTCGCGAACCTGTTCACGGTCCAGGAACCATAGGTGTCCACAAGATGCTTTACCTGAGCGAACTGGAAGGCCTGCCTGTTTTTATACAGGTCTTTGCGAACCCTGACGAGCTGGGACATGGTGAGCACGTCGCCATACACGTCGCGTAGGCAACGGGCGAGATCGCCGATAGTGTTCATCTCCGACGAGGATGAATCATATTCAATGTTATATTCAGTCGACAACTCGAAGTTCGCAGCGTGGATGAGCTCCGCTTCCTGGCGGTACACTTTGATGAACTTGCGAAGGAACGCCGCGTTCCCTTCGGGGGTGGCGTCCGGAAGGATGCCGACCTTGCTGCGAACGGATTCGCATAAAGTCTCCTTCGCCTGCTTCCCACGCTCGTGGGCGTCCAGGCTGTCAGAGATCTTCGCGCTCTCCACATACTTGAGCAAGCCGTTGAGCATCTCGGTCATCGGTATCTCGATTTCCTTGTCGCCCTCCACGGCTGTCTTGTTGTCGGAACCGATGACCATTCGGTCGTCCACGTTGACGAACATCTTCGCGATGTTCGCGGTGAATCGGAAGGATGGATTGGTCCCACCGGGCTCGCCCTGGTAGTCCCTCATCATCACTCGAAGATCTTGGAAGTTGGCGACCCCGGAGGAGCGAACGGTAGCCTCGTCGAGCAGCGCCTCCGTGAAACGGTAGAGGTTCCGATCATTGTCCGTGACGGCCTCCGGGAGATTCTGCATCAACTCCTCGTTCGTCAAATGCTGCCGCCCGTAGCCGAATTGGGCTATGCAAAGACGGCGCAGTTGGGTGTACGTCCTGCCGAGGAATTTGGCGTAGGCGCGGCGGCCCTTATAGGCGGAGAAAGACTCCTGGGCGAATCTGCGCACAGCTTCCTCCCTCGCGCCTTTCTCCATATCGTCGGGCTTAGCGAAGTACATGTCGAGGATAACCTCGGCCAGATGTTCATCCTTCGTGATGCTCTTCCTGATGTACCTCAGGGCGTTGTCTACCGTTTGCTGGCTCGGCTCGACGCCGGCTCGACGGATGTAGAACGGCATAAAATCCGGGTCGAGCGTCAGGTCGCCGGCAAGATTAACCAAGTAATCCAAAGCATCCACACATCGCTTGACCGCTTTCCAATAGAAAGAGACGCAAGCGTCGTCTCCGTCGGTGTCCGCGTTGAATCGCTTAAGCGCGAGCGGATGCATGCGGAGGCCACGCCCATTGCACACTCTGAGGAACATACGGCACGACGATTCGGGTTCCAGGTTGGGGGACTTGAACACACCGACCGGGATGCCGGTAGTCTCACAGGTCGTCTTAAGCTGCCTCGCCGCCTCCGCCGCGTCTTCGGGCAGCACGATCTCGAAATGATCGAGCAGGTAGGAGCGGATGCCACTGTTGGGGATGGAGAACGCCTCCTTCAGGTCCTCCATGCCAACGGCGATCTCATCCAGCTCGTAGCGAGCATCGCCCGTGATCTTGGCGTAGATGGCGCCCACCGCGTAATCCTTATGGCCGACCGAGATCTTGGCCGTCCTTTTGTAGAGCCTCTCTCTGGAAGCGCTGGTGCGGAGGTTCTTCATGCCCGAGACGACCTCGTCCGCCTTCTTCTTGATGGGGGCGAAGCGCTTCTCGACGGTGTCCATCGCCTCTCGCAAGGACTTCGGGGCGTCTCCCGGACTGTCATCGAACGGGTTGCGCTCTTCCTCCGCGGTCGGCTCGGCCGCTTCCCGCTTCCCCTCGGCGGGCTCTGTCGAGGTTTTCGGCTGAAGTTCCCTCCGCTGGCGGGGCTTGGGCTGGCGATCGACGGCGCTCGGGCGCTCCTCCCTCGACCACCCTGCGTTCGCCTGGATAAAATTGGCGCCGCGGGCCGCGGGGAGCTCGACGTTGGCCAAGATGTCCCCGGAAGAGCCCTCGTCGGAGTCGGAAACGGGGGACGCAGGGCCCTGCTCTGTGCCGACCTTCGGGGCCAAGCCCGCGGTCTGGGCCGCGACGGAGGCCGCATCCACGGCGGGGATGCGGGCGTTATCCTCGTCAGGGGCGGGGACGGGCTCCCGCTGATTATCCGATTGCTCGGGCGCCGCGGCCTTGACGAGGTTCGGGTCATTTATGTTCTGCTCCGCCGGCTCGACGACGGACTGAACTTGCTCCACGCCGCCCGTGTACGAGCCTCCTTCGGCGGGTGCCTCCCAAGACTGCTCCTGCTGCTGGCCGCCAGGGGTGCCGCCGATCTCTTGTTTCTCGATATTCGGGGTTTGCTGCGGTGCGCCGGAAGGTAAGACGGTGCTGGTGTTCGCGTTAACATTATGCTGCTGTTTCGGCATTCTTCTTACTCCTCGATTGAACCATACTTGCTCTCGTAAGCTTCTTTCCATGAATCGTATTCAGGATCGTAGGACGTCGTCGCCTCCTGCTTAGCCGCCCTTCTATTACCAAGGTATCTCGGGAAGTTGAGCAAGCCAAGGGCACTGCCGACCGCCGCACCGCCAGCAAGCGCGTCCGGGACGTCGTCGTTGAAGTTCTGGAGGACCGTGTCGATATCGGTGTATTGGCCTTTCAAAGGATTACCGTATTCATCCTTTAGATACTCTCCATTCTCATCAGTCAGCTCATCAGCATACCAGGAACGGGAGAAGCCGCTATCGGTACCTTCCTCGAAGATATTGCCGGGGACTTCTTCCAACGCCTCGCCGGCGACGTTCGTCAAGTATTGAACGCCGGAAGGCTGGCGCGACAACCATTTCTTGGCCGCGGGGACGGCATCCATGAGCGTCTTCACCGAGCCTGCGCCACTGAACAGTCTCTCGCTTACAGGGGTGAGTAGGTTGGCCAAGGATTTCTCATATTGCTGCTGCCGGGTATAGTAGTCTTCGTAATCTTCAGGGTCGTAGCCGGCTGCCGCTAGCTTCTCTTTTGTCTCGTCGCTGATATCCCCGCCGGTCATCTGCATGCCGCCATTATCTTTCCTGACCGCCCAAGGGTCTGCTTTATGCAGGTCCGCGTATGCATTCGAGGTGGAGACAGCGGCAGCGGTATAGGGGTTGAAGAAGGGCGCGGAACTAGCCAAGGCGTCGAGGAACATCGGCAAGCCGTCTCCTGCAAAGGGGGTCCATTGCTCAACGAAACTGTTGTTACCCATTGCCTCTTGAGGCTTAAAGATATTCGCCCAACCGTAATCATAGGAGACATCATCGTCGTTGAACTCCCCGTTGGAGGTGTCGGCAACCAGCTTCTTGACATCATCGTATGAGAACTTGTCGCCGTTCTTCGCCTCGTATTCGGCGCCGTTGTTGACGTAATCCTTTTGCCAGGCGTCGGATTCCGCGCCCGAGTTGAAGGCCATGAGGGAATCCCAGAAGTCGTCGTATTCCGCCACCGTGTCGAAAGTGAGCACGCGCCCGTCCGACAAAGGCTGGGATATCTCCTCACCGTTACCAGTATAGGTAGGCTGGCCGAATGTGACCACGTACGGGTCAAACGTCAGCCCGCTCTCCTTATGGGTGTACGTCTCCGTCTCAGGGTTCTCTTCCAACCACTTGGCTGCCGCATCCCTGTCGAAGTCCTCCGCCTTGATGGTATGGCCGTCGATATTGATGACGTAGTTCTCGAGGGCGGCGTCGTTCCGGGCGCTGCGGACGGCGGATGCCGCCTCGGCGGGCTTGCCCATCACCTGCTGCGCGGACATCTTCACGCCGCTCAGGTCATCCGGCATATAAGGGGTGTAGCCATTCTCGAGCTGCAAGTCGCGCTTGCTGTAGAGGGCGTTGTCGTCGATATCGTCGTAAGCGAAGCCATCCAACGAGGATAGCCCTGCATCTATCTGCTTCTTGAGCTGCGCACCCGTTACCCAGTTCGACGTGAGGTTCTGGGCGTTCATGGTCCCGTCGTCCACAGCGGTGTCGTAATACCTGTCAAGGGTGCCTTTGGCCTCCGACGCGCCTTTGGCCAAACCTTCGTTGCCACTGCTGTAAAGCTCGTCGTCCCCGGTGGTCGCGCCTGCTTCAGCCGCGCCGGCACCGCCGAATAAGTCTTTCAAGGCATTAATGCCTCGCTCCCACCAAGTATCCTGGTCCTGATTGGAATCGTAGCCCTGGCTTGCGTAATAGTCCTCGTAAGCCTTATTCGTCTTGCCGTTGACCTGGGTCTCGTAATCGGATGTCATGTTGTCAACAACATTGAACCAAGTCGGGCTAGTGCTTTCATCCTCGGCCTTCTCGTCTTTCTTCTCATCCTTGTTATCAGAGAGGCCAAGAGCTTGAGCCGGGGAGATCGTCGATTGCTGTTCGGGGAGGGCGATAGGCTGGTTATCCATCGACTGGTTGACCAGCTGGATCTCAGCTGGCACCTGATTCGTTTTTTGAGAGGTCGAGGTATTCTGGACTGTAGGGGGCGTCCAGGTTTGATCGGTCGCCACGGGGCCGACGGAGTTGTTGGCGTTGGTGCCCATGACGTCGGCGCTCGTCTTGCCGGTACCCTGGAGAAGCTTATTGTTGATAACTTCAAACATGTTGTTGAAGTTGAGCATTTGGCTGAAATCCATAATGAAAAATGCCCCTTTCTAATCGAGGGGCATTATATCATTTGGCTATGTAATCGGAGCACTGGATGGAATGGTACGAGTTGAGGCATCCGGGGTGAAGATCACATTCATGGATGTCGGTCCACTCCTTACCTTTATACTTGGTTCTCCGAACGTATTTGCCGAAATACCTGCAAGTGCAGCAAAGGCTCATCGAGCTCAGCCTGGAGCCGTCCTCCTCGTTCTTCATTTGAAGAGGATATGGTTGTTCCAGAGGGCGATGATGAGGAGTATCGCCCCGAGAAGAAGCCAAAAGCTGCCAGCTACTTCGTAAACGGACATCGGCTTACCTCGTTCCCACGATAGCCGTGCCGATCCCCCAGCCTATAGCCAAGAGGGCCGAGAATAGGGAGACCGATAGGCAACATAAAATGCAGATTAAAATGGTCTCGATTACTTCTTTCATCGATCTTTTCATTCTCTCACTCCTTAATCCGTGTAAAGAAAAACGTCATCGTATTCTCGCCCATACACCCGATGTGGAGCGGGCGGCTTCACCGATAACGGTGTAGACCAATCAGGCACGTATTCAATAGCAATAATTCCTTTGTTGTTGCGGCTAAGAAAAACGAATGTCGGGATGTCGTTATGGAGTTTTGCCTGGAACACATCGAAGGAAGAACCCGTAAAACACATGTAATCGATTACCGCATCAACAACTTTGTTAACGCTCTGGCAGACAAGGCAGATTCTCTCGCCTTGAAGAGCTCTGCATATGATAGAAAAATAAGGGACTTCGCTCACTTCTCCACCTCCGCTTCTAGAACTCTTCGTGCCTGCTCTTTCCACATCTCTTCGTACTCGTCGTAGGACACCGAACCGCCAACTTCCATTGCATACGCTAACCATCCGGGATTTACCCTTTCGCCATCGATGATGTACACGGCTGCGAGACTTGCTGTTTCCCCATCTTTGGAAATGAACGGGACAACTGCCCCATCTGCTTGTTTCAGAAACATTGCATACTTGTAATCACTTGACGGCTCTTTTGGGAATTCGTAGCAAGTCTTCAGCGGGTCTTCGTCCTTGTGTATGGTCATATCAGCCATTGATATGCCTGCATCGATTTCGATTTTCAACCCGCGGCAAGATTCCGACTTCAAAGCTTCCCAATCAAGCCCATCGAGGGTTATCGTTGTTTCTCCGGCTACCGTCATGCGTACTCCCTCCCTCGCGCTTCGTTGCGCTCAATCATGCACTCGATTGCTTCCTCGATTTCCAGCGAGCCGATGCCGGCAAGCAGGTTCATGGCGGCTTGCAGCAGGTCGCACACCTCATCGGTGACGTGCTTGGCGGTAGTCATGCTTGGTTCTTTGTCCCACTGCTGCCATGCCGCGAAAACCTCTGCTGCTTCTTCGAGCGGTTTTAGCGCTTGCTCCTTGCTGTCGGTTGCGTCCTTGAATACTGGGAAGCACGTGCGCCCGAGGTCGATTTCGCGCACCGGCTGCGTTTCGGCTGCTGATGTGTAGGTCATTCGTCCTCACCCGCCAAAGCTTTGCAACGGTCGATGAGGTCGGCGCACCCACGTTCCCAATCACCGATTACGCCGGTTTCCACCAACTCGCGCAGGTCTTGGCGGATGCTCTCCCAGTTGTCGAGGGTCTTGTGGCTTACGACCTCGGGGGCAAAACGGAACCTCCAACCCGCTTCATCTTCTCCCCACACGTCCCCAGTGCCAATGCCCACGATGCGATATTCAGCGCGGTTTGCAAACACCGTATCCCCTAACGCAATAGGCTCACCGTCCGCATCAAGCAGCAGCTTCACCTCTTGCGAATACCAATAGCCCTCACCATGCTCATAGTGCTGGATGATTTCACTCATTGCTATTCCTTCCTCGCGCTGAAAACTAGCGCGATTGCTAATGCTCCAATAAACGTGCAGGCTGAACCTGCAATCATGCCTGCAAAGAAGTTGACCATGTTGGCTCCTTCCCGGTGCTGCCGAAGCCGTAAGCGCCTCGGTCCGTGTCCGCAAGCTGCTCGAAACCCGCGGGGGTCAGCTCGGTGTAGTAAACCGACGGGAGGGCCACCACGACCAACTGGGCTATGCGGTCGCCCTCCTCGATGGCCATCGGCTCATCCCCCATGTTGTATAAGCAGACCGAGACCTCCCCGCGATACCCCGCGTCGATAACCCCGACCCCATGGGTGATGCCGATGCCCTTCAACCCGTTGCCGCTACGCGCGAACAGTAGGCCGACATGGCCTGAGGGGATAGCGACCCTCATGCCCGTGGCGACGCTTGCGAACTTACCCGGCTCGATAACCTTGTCCTCGCCAGCGCGAACATCGGCGCCTGCGTCGCCCACATGTTTGAAGACAGGCTCCTGCCCCTGGCATGGAATGTAGATCTCCTGGGTCGGGAGGAGGAGCTGGACGGGGACATTGAGAACGTCCGCTATCCGCGAGAGCCGCTCGAAGGTCGGCTCCGCCAGGTTCCTCTCGTAGTTGCTGATGGCCTGCGGCGTACATTCGCATCGGCGTGCCAATTGCTGCTGGGTGTACCCCGCTGCCTCCCTGGCGCGCAGGAGCCTGTCCCCGAATTGCTTACTCATGATAAGTTCTCCCTTTCGACGATATCGTACATTCCCGCGTCCATGAGTTTATCGCCCACCCAATCGAAGGCATGGTTCCTGCCGATCGGGATAATGTCGAGCCACCCGACTAACGAGTACGCCAGGCGCAGATCCCCGGCTTGGGTCTCCTGGAGCACCGGCTTGTCGCCGGACGTCGGCATGATGGCCAGGGCCCTCTCGGCGACGTTGCGGGCCGTCCTCTTGTTGTAGGTGAGGAGGGCCACCGACTTCCCGTTGGAGGCCTCCTCCACCAGTCGCATGAGCCTGTCGCACTCGATCATTGCGCCACCTCCTCGTACCAATCGAGATCCTCCGGCTCGGCGCCGAACTTAGTCCAGTCGCCAACATGGTCCTTGATGGTGAGGAAATAGTTGACCAGGTCTCCCGCGGTTATGTCGCTCTGGTCACCCAACATGTCGAGCGTCGGGTCGTCAATGTAGTCGCGGAGGCGGAAGTCGGGGTCGAACTCCCGGATGATAAATCGCCTGCGGTGCGCCTCCAGGTTGAGGATCTGCGGCGGATGGTTCGTCTCCATGAGGAAGTTCGCGCTGCATGGCACAGACATCCAGGCGCCCGTCGGGGTCTTCACCTCGAGGTTGCCGGTGATCATGCGCTTCATCCATTCGAGGAACTGTGAGCTCGGGTCACCGACATCGTTGAAGGTGACGATGCGCTTGCCGATGAAGTTGTACGCGATGACGGCGGCGGAGTGCCCGGTGAAGTTTGGCTGCGGCGCGTCGGTCAGGGCGAAGTCCCCGTAAAGGCGCTGCATGAGCCCCATGAACATGCTCTTACCGTTGCCGCCGCCTCCGACCAGCACATGGCTCTTCTCGCGGCGGGGCTGCATGAAGTGGTACATCATGGTCTTCTCGAAGAAATAGGATTCGCCGACCGCCTGGTTCAAGGTGTCGAAAAATTTCTTGATGGGCGCGTAGTTGCGCGGGATGACGTCATGCGCGCCGAACTCGGGATATATAGCCCCCATACGGTCGTCCTCCAGCATGGCGGTGTCCAGGGTCTTCAGGTCAACGAAGCTCTGCCCGCCGTCCTCGTAATCGAGCCTCACGACGTTTCGCCACACGAGCCCGTCATCCACGGGAAAATATCCCTGGAAATTCGTCTCGAGGATCTCGACAGCCTTGCGGGCCTCCTTGCTGTCGGCGTGCATGTAGTAGCCGAGCAGGTCCAGGGAATCCCCGAGGGTATGCAGGGTATCGCCCTCGCGCACGTAGATGACGTCCCCGCCGAGTAGGATGAGCTGAGCCTTTAAGAGCTGGGCCACCTTGACCTTCGGGTCCTCGGGAGGAGGCAGGAGGGGGTTGAGCGGTTCATAACCGCCGGTATACACGGTCTCCACGACCTCATGGAAGCGGTTTTCGCAAACCTGATCCGCGGAGCTCTGATTGAACAACCAGTCGTCCAGGGTTCTGGATCTCTTCATATCGTTCCTTCCTTCTTGCTGACTCAATCAGTATACCATATTCTGTTGAGTTCCTAGCCAGGAAGTTGAAGTTTCTTGACCCAATCGGCTTCTTCGATCCGCTCGGGGTCCTTGGTCTCCATCGGCAGCGTCTTGCGCCCGCCGGTGCGCTCCAGGACCATCCTGAGGGCGGTGTCGCGGTCTTTCTTGGCGTCGGTGCTGGGCTTGCGAGGAACGCCCCTCTCGGCATCCCAATAGATGTCCTGGGTCGCCAAAGCGTAAAGCGCCTTGCACAGCGCCATCATGACAGAGTCGTCGGGGGATAGCTTCATCTGCGCATCGCTAGTCATCCCCATGATCTCGTCGAAGCAATCGGCAAACTGGGTGCGATACAGGGCCATCTCGGTGTCTTTCGGCAATCCGCCGTCTATACGGTTGATTATCAGCTGGATGGTGCGGATGTCCTCATTGAATATGGCGTCGGTGAACATGCGGCATACGAGGTAGTCGGCCGCAGTCTCCGTTTTCCTGGGCTCGAAGAAGCCGGGCTTGTTGGTGCCATCGGCTACCATGACCACGTCGGAGAGCCTACGATTCGCCATCCTCTCGATCTTTTGATCGATGGCTTCGCTTGTCGCGATTTCTGCCAGGGCCTTCTCTGAACACTTGTTGGCCATCGTGCGCCTCCTCCATCCGCAACCTCAGCGAATAGGGACGCTTGCTCGTGGTCGCGTACTTGCTGAACTTGTAAACCCTCGACACGGGCTTGCCCTTGTACGTCGTCGGGCCGGTGTAGCTCGTGCAGTAATACTTCAGGAGCTCATGGATGACACGACAGGCACTCCCCTCCGCCGGGGTCGGCTGGTGCCCGTAGATCCAGGCGAACACCATGGAGGCTGTGGTCTTGTACCCGCCCTTCGCCTCGCGCTTGTAGCGGGTCTTCTTAAGGAACTCGCGTATCTTCTTGTCCATGACGTAGAGATCGCCGTTGGTGTAGTTCGCCCACAGATCGACGTCCGTGAGTTCGATCGGCAGCTCCATGTCGTCGGTGCGGAACTTGCCAATGATGTCGGCGTCGGGCTCCATCACCTTGCCCCCGCATGCGGTTAGGAGCTCGGAGCAATCCATTAACATGCGCGCCTCCAAACCTTCTCATCGCTTGAATACGAGAACGGGGAACCTCGTCGGATCCCCGTTCCAAGCAAGGCGCCCATCCGCCGCCTGTCGTCATGGGTATGGCAGCGAACACAGGTCTCGGTCAAGGAAGGAAGAAACCGAGGGTACGATCAGCAATCGGCGGCATGGGCTTTGCCTAAAGATGCCAACGACAATCCTTGCTTGCCCACAAGTATAACACGAAACATCCAGGCCCAGGCGATCGAATTCCATGTTATCATTGGATGTAAGGAATCTTTCCCCTTTCGTGAGGGGACGGTTCCCGGTAAGCTTGAGCGGATCAGGCGTCGACTTGTCCGCATACGAAGACCGCTCAAGCTGCCTAGGCCCGCCAACCGATGACATGTCTCGGTGGCTGAACCAAAACAGCCGCGGGCCTCTGAATGCCGGGGAGACAAAAAAACCTCCACCCGCCAGGGCGAGATGAATATCACGATATGGGCATCGCTCAAGAAGGCGATCATCGAAGCCGAGCGGTGCCGCTGCCTATACCTGCCCTCCATACATAGGTTCCCGAGGGTCGGGCCGAAGCGTTTGGAACTCACGCGGGGGCAGCCAAAGTACAAACGGTAGCCTACCCGAGGTGGGGGTCTCGGGATAGCGGACGAGCGGCATGCGGAACATGCCAGCCGAGATGGGCCATGAAGGAACGCATGGTATTCAAGGGGTGCTTGAGAATTCAAATCATCTTCGGTCTACCCTATAAGGAAAACTGTATCCAAATATAGGTAAGAAGAGACATCCCCAGTTACCTCAAGTCAAACCGTGGCGATGAGAAGCTTCCTCAAGCGAACGACATCATGGAGCGTCAGCGACATGATGGAGTGAGTGCCGAGGAAGTCGAAGAGCCACAACCTAAAGAGTAAAATACATAGAAAATAAAAAGACTAAGAAGTGCTTAGCAAACGAAGACAAGATGAACCAAGCTAAGCGTTTCTTGGTCTTTTTACATCTAGCCAAGCCCTACATGTAGTCTGTTGAAACAAGCTCATCTAAAGCTATTTAAGCCATCCCAGGCCTATCCAGGGTAGTCGCCCGCTAAGCCAGCGAACATGCGCCTACGGCGCCTCAGGGCGGCTCAGGGGGCGTATAAGGAGGAAAGAGCGCCAAGGCAAGAATTGCAAGGAACTGCTCGCAAGGGCTTCACACCGCATAGAACATTTGAATGAACGTGTTGACGAAGGGCGTACTGTGATCCCTGGTCAACATGTATAAATCGGATAACGATGGTTCCCTTGGGGGAAACTCTGGAAAACAGGGGGATTTTTTTCGGGGGAACTTTACCCAATACTAATACACTACCTAATTTAATATATATATACCCCCCTATATATACAGATTGCGAAGCATATGCGAGCATTTGGCTTGCCTTTGTTGCATGGTGTGATGGGGGTGGAAGTTGATGTGCAGCGGCGAACGTCCGACCCCTAGGGAGGACTGGCTTGTCCATTGTTCGCCGTCTCGCAGTTGTGTTCAAAGAGTCAAACACCCCTCAACGCGTTGCAATTTGCAAGCCTTTTCCATTCGATAGCTGATCCTTTCTCGTTCCGCGCGCCTTGTGTTTTTGATGGCAAAAGTTGCCATCGTTCGTTATTGCAAAGAGAAAGGAAGCATTATGGCTAACGTTTTATCCACCGTAAAAGGAACCTCTGGCAAATTTGTCGAGGAGGCAACTGGGAAACTCGTTGCGCTCTATGAGCGTGACGGGTTCTACCAATCAGAGGACGGCAGGAAACTGCCAAACTCTTATATCGCCGTCCTCGACTGCGGTGAGCGGGTCAATTGGCCCGCATGGCTCGATGACGAGGGGGTGAAGCACCCCTGGAACTGGTTCGATGCCGCGATAGATTTGACGACGGACGTCGTCCATATCTATCGCACAGAGAACAGACGCTTCCGCGTCGAACTCGCCTAACGCAAATGCCTGCCCCTCCAATCAGGGGGGGGCAGGTACATTGCCTAGGGACCTTACCTATTTAAACAAACGCAGTACCGCAAGGCATGAGGCAGCATGAGGCAAGCTCTTGCGTCTCCTCCTGCACTCAAGGTCTCCCCCGCTTTTCCATTCTCTCGCTCCGCTATGCGCGCCTTGTCCTTTTGGCCATCCCGTTTGCTAGAGAGAAAGGAGAAATGGATGGAGATTCTCAAGATCAAGAAGTTGGCGGCGCGCATTAATTGCGGCATGTCGCTGACGCAGGACCTACTGCTGCTGGCAGGTGGCGACGAGAAGCTCGTCATCAAGGCCAGCGAGGCAAGCCTTTGCGGAGTAAACTCCGTTAAAGCGTTCATTATTAATGAGCGCTTTAAGAACATCGAGACAAGACCCGAGAGATAAGGAGCAGACTAAGTGAGTACTGAATTCAATCGGATGGTCCAGTTCCTGGATCAAAGCTATCGGCTGAAGGAACAGATAGTCCCATGTTTGGTCGGCCCGGTAGGCATAGGCAAAACCGCAGCGGTCTTGCAGCATGCAGAGAATGTCGGGGCGAAGAACGTGGTGACGATCATCGCTTCGCAGATCCTGCCGAGCGAGGTGTCGGGCATCACTATGCCGGACAAGGACACGAAGTCGATGGAGATCTACGACCACTATCGGTTGTCCAGTCTCCAAGACGGGGATATTCTGTTCTTCGACGAGCTGCTGGAAGCCGATCAATGCGTGCTGTCGGCATGCCTGACGCTCATCGAGAGCAGGCAGATGATGTCGGGCAAGAAGCTGCCGAACATCCAGATTGTGGCGGCGACGAACCCGACGATCGACAGCTCGCTGTTGAGGGAGAACATCAGACAGCGCTTCATGTTTATGAAGTTCGGCATTGATCGTCAAGGCGTACATGATTACATCATGGCGGAGACTGGGATAGATCTGCCGAACATGATCCTCGCCGAGTTGCAGGAAACGAGTAACCAATACAATATCCTGAGCCCGCGAAGCCTGACAAAGTTGTGCAAATGGGTAGCCAGTACCGAAGACGACGACCTCGAATCGTTGGCTATGCTTATCGACGGCATGTGGGCGAGCAACATCGGGCATCAGCTCAAGACGTTAGCGCTATCGACGAGGAAGCTGAGCCCAAAGCAGCAGATCATCAACGTCGTTAAGCAGGTGAAACCTGATATCGACGAAGAGCTGTTCGAAGATTGCACGATGGAGGAGCTGCTGAATATTCTCCAAGGTGATCCTGATTGGCTTATGATTATGAAGCAGTTGGAAAACACCACCCTCGACGAAGACGAGGAAGTGGAAAAGATCTCATTCTAAGGAGGAAAGATGCTACGTAGGGTAACGATTGATGGAGTCGAATTGCCACGACTCTATATCGCGGAGAACCAGCAGGATGTCGCGCTCGCCAAGCGCAGCGGCATTCCCTATGTCAAGTGGACGAAAGGCATGGACAATCTGATCAAGGTATTGCTACGGCCAACGCTTGAACGTATGTTCCCAGGTATCTATTGGAACAAAGTACTGGGTGAACGCAAGCGCACGCAAACTAAAGTTGAATTGCAGATTCATGAGGAACAGGACTTTGAAGGCGTGCTGGATAACGAAGGCAAGACCGAATATCAGGAACGTACGAATATCGAAGTGGATGATATCGAAGACGATATGGTCAGCTCGGTATCCACGGGAACCCGCTTATTCGATGACGATGATTCGACCAACATGGTTTACAGCAAGCTGAGCATCGAGGAATACATTGGAGACTTGACTTCATGCGTGAACCTGGAGGTTCTCCAAAAGCTGAAGTTGATGCCGAGCTTCATCGGAGACATCCTTTCCAACATTAAAAGGAACGTGGCGGCAAGCATGTACTGGCAAGAAGGTTACAACAAGAAGCATGGGGCATGCCTGGGCAATTACAATAGAGTAGGGCAATTGCCGAACCTCATTATCTTGGACGTGAGCGGCAGTATCCCGCGCGGTATCAGCGCGACCATGCTCACGTTGATCGACACGCTCCGCACTCAATGCAATGCAGACCTGATCATCACCAGCTCATTCTCTAAATTCTATCCAGCAGGCAGCGATGTGCCCGACCCCGATGAGCTGCGCAGGGAATTCGGCTTCGCCAACGAGAGCAAGGATTTTTTCAGGATCCTGGATAAGAACATCAAGGGCAAACATTACGGCCATGTCATTTCGTTTGGCGATAACGACACCCCGAGCTACGCCGAGTACGAAGGTAGCTTGATGGGTACCAAGGTGGAACACGTTCATCACTATTTCGTGAAAGGATTCTACGGGTACTATTCAGGAAGCAAACATTACAAGACAGGCTATGCGAAGTGGTGCCATATGCTAGCCGATGAACCGCTGGTCGAGTTCAATTATGATTGGTGCTCAGTTATGAAGGGAGGATACTAATGGCTAGGAACATGTTGGATTATATCAACATGATGATTGAGAAGGAGCAATCTCCTGATATCACCTTGGAAGAATTCACTAGAATCCGCAACAGCGGCACGCCCGAGGAAATCGCCGAAGCCGTCGAACGGATGGAAGCAGCTGGTGGTTACGACAATCTAGAGTAGGATTAGATTAGAATCAAAGGAAGGATTAAACCATGCTTAAGTTGGAAGCAACACCCCAGCCGTACAATGGCGAAGCGTTATATGAGACGTTCGCTAAGCGAACCAAGTCACTTGGTCGAGAGCTTACGACCAAGGATAAGATCGAGACGCTCATCGAAGTGATGAAGACCAGCCCTATCGACGGCTGCATCACGGGTTCATGCTGGTTGCCAGGATTTGATCCCGATGGATGGGGTACCAAGCCGGACGTTGACGTGTTCGTGTATGGAGAGGACGAGCTTGTCCGCGCCACGAACTTCGCTATCTACGCGTTAAAGATGCAGCCTGGCAAAGGCACGCCGCGCAGCGCGAAGCAGGAACAATGGAAGCTAGATCGTTTGTATAGCGCGGGGTTGAATTACAAGATCGGCATCACCACCTACACGTTTGAATGCGAGGGCGTGATGCTCAACCTCACGTACAAGCAGCGCAAGTTCCATGGTCGCTGGGTCCCGATGCTTACAGCCAGCGACGTTCTGTCCAGTTTCGACATGAGTATAGTGATGCAAGGCTATGATATTAAGCACCACGTGTTCTACGATATGCGGCTAGGCAATCCCAGGGTAGCGGTGCCGAATCCGCTGCGCGATCATGATTGCGTGATGTGGACCGTAGCGAAATGGGTTCGCCAGTTCGATCGAGTGGTGAAGTATTACACCAGGGGCTTCGATACCCGACCCATGGCCAAGTTTTATCTTGATATGATCGATGAATGCATCGCAGCAGGATGCCTGTTCGACAGCAATGAGAGCCAGACCGCTTTCGAGAACTTCAGCAAGGAGTTCATGGAAAAGCGTGCGGCTATCCAGGAATGGTACGACGAGCATAAGGAGGACTGATGAAGTACATTCTTGAATGCGTGTTCACGACGCCCGAGGGCGACAAGCATGAAGCGCGTATCGACGCCCGCCAATATGGCGGCAAATGGAAAGCCGAGGCGAAACTCGGCGGCGACGACAACGATAGGCAGTGGGCGCTCGACGTATTGAGCGAGGTGCTATCAGCCAGTTACTTCACCAAGCCAGGCACGCGCAACGATAGCGCGGTGGATGGATGCTGTGCATTGCATTGCCTCGGCTGTGCGGATGTCGAGAGCTGGTTCCGCGGGTTCTTCGCGGACTGCCCGCGCTTCTTCAAGAAGGAGTACGTGGACCTGTTCCTCGATCACGTAGGAAGGGTCGCCCTTTACCTGAACGAATGGGGGCCCGAAGGTTATGAAGAGGACGTTCAGAATTATACTATCGATTACTAAGCAAAGGGCTTAGTAACAATAAGAAAGGAAGCAATCATGAAGCTTTACAAGAAGTCCGAACTCAAGCAAGTTAAAGGCCGCATCATCGATGGCGACGGCGTAGTCCTGTCCACGGACGACCCCGATATCATTAACCTGTACAACGCTCTCGACGACGCGGTGCAGCGCGTACGTTATCTGGCAGCCCAACCGAAAGCGGCGCCAATGCCCAGCCTCGACGGCTATTCTCGACAGAGCGAGCTCGGCACAGAGATCGACTTCAACGTCAAGACTCCGGCCATGGACAAAATGGCCGAAGAAGCCGAGAAGCTGATGGACGAAATCGATCGCGTCAACAACGGCGAGAAGATGACCGACAGCCTCGAGATGTTCAAACCCCTTATTGATTGGGCGGACGACGACGAGGCGTTCATGTCCGAAGCCTGGGCCCCGCGCATCGACGCCCCGATCCTGGGCAACATCCTGGAGATATCAGCTGGCGAGATCTTCGCGGTCCTCGCCGAGATCCATGGTTGCGATTACGTCTTCCATGAGAAAAATGAACAGGAGTAAAGCCAAGGGCACCCGCGCGGAGTCGCAGGTTGTGAAGTATCTCGCAGCCTGCGGCTTCGCTGCGGAGCGTATTGCCCTGCATGGGAGCAAGGATCAAGGAGATGTCAAGGTCTCCAATCAACAAGGGGAAACCTTCGTCCTGGAAGTAAAAGCCGGACAGCAGACGGCGAACCCGAACAGAACCCAATTGACCGAATGGCTTAGGCAAGCGAAAGAAGAATCCAATAACTCGGGCCTGCCTTGTTATTTGGTTGTGGTAAGGTATCGTCGTTCGCTTAAGGATGCCGAGGTTTACATTCAGAAACAGAACGATACCGTGTTCAAATATCTTGACGAGTTCGCCGAGTTGATGAAGTGAATGAGAGGAGGCTTTATGTCCAGAGCTCGATTGAACGAGATGCTCATCCCAGGCGAGTCGCCCTACTTCGCGATGTTTAGAGCAGGATGCTTAGGTTACACGCTGGAGGAATGCAACGAGTACTGCATCGCGAACGGCATCCCGTTACGGGAAAAAGATATCAAGAACTGGGAAGACGGTCATTTCAAGAACCAGATTCGAGATGAGATCTATCGACGGAAGCTGAAAGAAGAACGGGTTAAGCCTGGTTATACTCTCAATCCATATCATAAAGTCGATATGTCCAGCGTGGACGCGACCGTCTCCAGATTCAACGCCGAGGTGAAACGGCAGGCGGAGAACATCAAGTTCGAGGACCTGCCGAAGCTGCCCGAGGGCTGGCAAGGGACCGAGCATAGATTCTTCCCATGCACCAGGGACAACAAACCGATGATGAGTTGGGGTTGGAAGGACGGATTCGAACCGAACCTTATGCTCAGAGCCGACGCCAAGGCCATCAGCCCATGCGGTTGGGTGGGGCAGAACATGCTGTACCAACCGTTTATCGTGATGGATATCGACGGCGTTGGCCATGGCTGCGTAGATGAGAAGGTGATCCGATTCGGATCACAATTCAAAGACAAGACCTTGTCTTGCGAGGACCCGAACAAAGTCGGCAGCTTCCATCTATATTTCAAGACCGATCGATTAATCCCTGTCAAGCATTTCCCGCATGCGAAGCTGGACCTCATGGGCAATGCAGTCAACGCCGCTGTCTATTTCAAGAACAAGGTTAACAACGGCGTCCCGATAATGGAGCTGACGAGCGACATCTGGGATGCCATGATGGAATATCAGAAACAACGAAAGGAATCATAATGTCTATCAATCCCGCTGGTATGCAGCAAACCTCATCCAACTATTGGAACTACACCAAGCCCGATAAGCCCGACTATTCCACCACTCTAGTAGGCACGGTCGTGGCGATCCAGGAAGTACAGAAGCGCACGTTCAATCCCAACGGCCCGGGCATGCCAGAGTTCTGGCCCGATGGTAACCCAAAGTTCAATATCCGTTTGGTGCTCGTGGATTCCGAAGGCCAGCTCAAGCTGTTCACGTTCCAGCCTGCTGGTAAGGCGGCACGCGAAGGGCGCAAGAAGTCCATCCATATGGACTTGTTCAGCTTGACTGGCAACACGGATATGCATAAACTCATCGGCCAGACCATCGGCATCTCAACGCAGGAAGGCGTATACGGCCTGAACAATCCGCGTCCTTGGTCCGTTGGGCTGGTCGAAGCGGGCCCGTTTACTTACGCAGGCGGCGAGATTCCCGCCGAGTATCAAGTGGAACAGGTGCTCTGCAATGACGCGGTATCAGGCGGCCAGATCCAGCAACCAACGCAACAACAACAGCAGCCTCAGTATCAGCAGCAGTACGCGCAGCCTGTTGTGCAGCAGCAGTACGCGGCGCCGCAACCTCAGCAGTACGCTTATCCGCAGGGTATGAACCCGAGCGTAGCGCAGGCCATGCAGCAATTGGGTGTAGCACCGCAGCAAGTACAGACGGCGCAACAGGCACAACCTGCTGTCGGCATGGCTTATAACGATCTGCCCTGCTAATCTGTTATCTATCTTATGAGAGGTCTCCAGGTAAAACTGGGGGCCTCTTTCCGTTAGGAGTCAACTCATTATGGAATGGAAACATACGGTTAATTTGGAATGGATGGAAGCAAGACAACGCCATCTAACAGCCAGCGAGGTTCGTCAGCTCATCCCATTCACGGCGACTGGCCGCTCTCGGAAAATCACCGATGAAACCTATATGAAGATTTTTTCGAAGAAGATAATCAAGCTGACTGAAGAGGACTGCAAATCGTATGGTGCGGCAGCACGTGGTCATCTACTAGAACCATTCGCCATCGACAGCGCGAACGGCATCCTCGGCACTAGCCTCCAGCACTGGGACGATGTGCTGGTCACGGCGAAGGACCATGTGCTGGCATATTCGCCCGATTCGCTCGACGTCACCTGTCCAAGAAACCCTGGCGTGATCTTCGACCCGGGCCCGAAGGTAATGGGCGAAGTCAAAAGCTACGGCGTCGACAGGCATCTGGAATGCGCGATGAAGCCCAAGATGGAATTGGAGGAGCGCTGGCAGATAGCGACGGCCATGGCGGTGAGCCCGTCGATGGAGAAGGCTTACCTCATTCTTTACAATCCAGATCTAAACGAGATGTCCCTGCAAGTATGCGTACATGAATACGAAAGGGACGAGCTCGAGGATGAGATGAAGACCATCCTGGAAGTGGAGCAGGAATGGTTGAGCTTTCTCCGATCCGACCCGGACACCAGGTTCACCTGTATTCACGGTCTTTCGGATTACAGCATCGAAGCTATCGAACGCAAGATTCAGATAATGCAGGAAGTCAATCCTGTTTAGCTAACCGAACCCAGGGCTTTTGCCTTGGGTTCTTTTTTATATTTTTATATTACGACATGCTTGCGACATACTTATGGCATCTTTATAATTTTCGATAGCTCGAATCCAATGAAAGGAGAAGTATGAGCGCAATTAAGAAAGAGGAATTGGAACAGCTGGAGAAGGAATATGGGCTCGAACCAGACGGCCTGTCCTATCAGCATCGCTGCTCCCGCATCACCGCCTACATGAAGGGCGAGGAATGGGAAGCGCCAGCCGCACCCCAACCAAAGCAAGCGGCTAAGCCGACCCAGTCTAAGATCCAAGACCATCCTTTGTACGGCAAGCGCATCCTCATCACCCCGATGATGCGACCCGATGCCAAGCGAAACCTGGCGTTCGATGAACCGCTGGGCCCTGAGATCCAGGTACGCGACGTCGACGCAGGCGAGCGCATCTACGGTCAGCCGGAACAGGTGCAGCAGATGGTCGGTGATTACGAAGTGGTGAGCGTGGACCGCAGCAAGCAAGTCGTGGCGAAGACCACCTTCCCGAAGATCGGCACCGAGATCTCGATGTGCATCGGCAAGGAGCTCGTGCCAGTCGTCCGAGGAAACTCGGGCGAGAAGGGTTACATCTGGTCGTTCCCCACGCAGGTGGTGCAGGTCGGCGATACCATGATCCAGCTGTATGGCTTGAAGACTTTGATTCAGAACGTGTTTCCCGAGCTGCTCGAGAAGTTCTCAGGCAAGCCTATCATGTCGTACATCGACGGCGTCACGCTGGCTGCCAACATCCCGATGACGGAGGCCCTGATCCGCCAGCAGACGAGGAAGGAACTAATCGATGAACGAGCAGGTATTAGTTACTAAGTCCTCGGTTCACGATTGGATCGATTACGAAACCCGACACGTCGATGTGGTTGCATCTTGGGAGAGCATGTGCTCAGCCTACGACTCGCTTAGGTTTAACGATGAGTTGTCGGATATGGAAAGGCTAGAGGAGTTTAAGTGGATAACCCACAACATGAACACCTTCCTGACGAAGGTGAGAACCAAGCTCCTGAGTTGCGAGGACAGCGACGCAATGCAGGAAGTGCTGCAGAGAGCCCTGCATCCATCAGGAAAGATGGAATTGCCGGATCGGAAAACCCTTGCTTATCACAAACTAAAGCAGCAATGGATAATGACGATGATGTCGAAAGTGAAGATGTTCGACGACAACGAGGAGGAGATCTGACGTGGACGCAGAGGATTTCAAACAGAATGAAGATACGCAGGAATCGCCTGAAGCTGATCCTTGGGCAGCCGCGTTTGCGGCGCTCGATAAAGAGGAAACGGAAACTGCTACGCCAGCTACCGATGGAAACGACGGAGGTGGTACCTCTGCCGAAGGGGATGACGGGAATGCAGACCCCGCTGCTCCTGAAGCAGGAGACGGTTTGGCGCCTGCGGTTGATGCTGGAGGATCAAGTGATTTTGGAGGAGCAGATGATCCAACGGATGCAGGAACTTACGAAGATCTGTTCAGCTTCACTGAAGAGGAAGTGAACGAATACAAGGAAGCCCTCAACCAATCCATCCAGGATCAAACCCTGACCGATGTAGCGAAGGCGTACATCGACAAGGGTGCCCGCCATACCAATGGTCGGCTAGGCGCCACCATCAACGACCCCGATATCTGCAAACGGGATCGTGATGGCGTTCCCCGTTTCTACAACCCGGATACCGGGCGAGAGTTCACGGGAGACAATCCCCGCCGCCAAGCCCAGGATTGGGTGAACGATTACAACAAGGAGCTTGCCGATTCGTTCAACAGAACCTGCCACGATTATTCCAAGCGTCTTCTCGAGGAGCAGGGATCTGGCTTGAAGGTCATCGAGTTCGCTCCGACTTACGCGAAGCTCGACCCAGTCCGCAAGGCTATGTTCGAATCCATCATCGAGGATTACGAGATCAAGGATGAAGATGGCGACCTGGTAGGGTACAGTTGCGATCTGAACAAAGCGTTGTCCGCAGTTAACCGTCAGGTAAAGACAATGCAGACCAGGTTTAAATCCCAAGCAGCCAAGCCCGCGCCTTCAGGCCCCGCGCTGGATATGAAGAACAGCGCATCCAGCTCGAGTGAAGGCCGATCCCGTCAATTCAATTCCATCGCCGAAGCAATGGAGTACCAGCAAGATCAGCTATTAATCAAGATGAAAGGAAACAAATAATGGAAACCAATGACATCCAGGAGATCACCGACGAGGAGATCGTGGTTGAAGCCGATCTCGAACTCGATGCCAAAGCCGAGGCTCTTCGTCAGCACAACTCTATCATCAAGATGGGTGAGGAGCGAGACAATAAAATCGCCAGCGCGCGCGAGCAGCTGGTCGAAACCCTCGGCATCACCGCCGAGAAGTACATTACCGCTAACGGCGTGATGGCTGGCTTGGAAACTCTCCGTCAAGTCGTCGGCGAGAACTCCGATTTGGATCTCGTCACGCAGTTGGAAATCGCCTCCGAGGTGGCGAAGAATATGAGCCAAGTATCACTCGCCATGATGGATCGCGCCGAGACCATCGAGGTAGAGGATTTCGGCAAGCTGTGCGAGGACTTCTATACCGCCGACTTCACCGCCGAATCGCCCAATGCCCAGGCTATGACGCAGGAGCTCATGCTTCTTCAGCTGTGCCAGAACGTCGGCCCCTCGGCTGAGGACATCCTCGGTTTCAAGGAGCGAGCTGAAGAGGAGATACAGAAGGCTACCGATAAGCTCGCCGCCTTCCTTGAAGAAAACGAGCTTAAAGCAGAGGACATCTTTTAAGGGAACCTTATGGCGATAAAAGTACCCAAGTACTACGAACCTAGGCCATATCAGGAAGCGGCCTGGGCTCGTCGCCTTTCTGGAGATTACGATGTGTACCTTAAATGCTGGGGGCGACAGCTAGGCAAGGACACGGATGATATCCAGTTCGGCCATTACCTAACCTACAGCACGCCAGGTATTCAGTCTGCTTATATAGGCTTGGACAATAAGTGGCTGCGCCGTAATATCTGGAACAAATATATCGACGGCAGGTACTTCTGGGATGATTACCCTGAGGACGTCATCGAGCACAAGGACACGGCCCAGCAGGTTCTCATGCATAACAACCCGCCTGATAAGGCGCCGTCTGTCATGCAGTACCTGGGCTTCAAGGAAAGCCAATCGGCGATCGGCTCGTCTTACAACAACTTCCTTATCAGCGAGTTGAGCCTTTACAGACGCGACGCCTTTAATTACATCCAGCCTATTTGGGACTCGAAGAAAGCGTTGGGCGAGCGGTTCCTTATCAACGCCAACTTCACCCCTCGCGGCTTGAACAACATCGCTGCGGATTTTCTGCGGGCATATACTGGAGAAGATGAGCCCGAAAAATGGGCCGGCGCTCATGGTCGCACCTACGTCGATTTCATCCCTGCAGATCGAGCCACGTATGCCGACGGCTCCCGCATCTTCTCCGACGAACTGCTCGACGAGATTAGGCAAAGGTACATCAGGTCGATGGGCAACGATTTGATGTTCCGTCAGGAATACTTATGCGACTTCCTGGCCGTGAATGCGGGCCTGGTGTTTCCTGCTATCGAGGCGGTACGCAAGGAAGACCGATATTGCCCGATGAATTTCGACACGACCAAACCCGTGTACATGGCATGGGACATCAGCTCAAAGGACAAGCAGTCCGACTGGACGGCGGCGATCGTCTTCCAGTATTACAATGGCAGGATGTTCATCCTGGATTGGTATGAGAACAATCGCAAAGCCGTGGTCGAATGCGTGCAGGAGTTGGCGGACAGACCGTACTTCCACATGATCCGCTCCTCGTGCCTGCCATGGGATTCTGATCGCTCAGGCAGTTCCTCGAGTCCCCTGGAGGAATGCAGGCGTATGTTTCCTAACATCACATGGCATAAGCTTAACCGTTCCTACGTGAGCGATTCCATCAACAGGGCCCGCTCGATCATCCCGAACATGGTGGTTAATTCCACCAAGTGCGATTGGTTGATGGAATGTTTCGAGAATTGGGAATATCGCCAACTGTCCAGCGTGGATGATTGGTCGGCTTCCCCTAAGCATGATAGGTACTCCCATCTGATGGACGCCTTTAGATATTGCGCGGACTTCATGGCGGAGGTTCCTTGCATCAAGGAAGGCTCCGGCATGGGGCGCAAAGTGCCCAGTCATTACGGAGCCTGGGAATTGGATAATGAGGAAGAGTTTACGTGGGATGACCTGCCGCCAGGTATGAGGCCATCGAAGTTCTCGAAGCTTAGGAAGAAAACGCCTATCCAGGTCTATGGCGATATGAGCATAGAATAAAAAAGAAGCCCCAGGGCAGAGAACCTTGGGGCTTCTTTTTTTGCTTAAGCTATTTCTTAAATTTAAGCTTCACTTTCTTTTTAGTGGGGGCTTCTCCTCCCGATCCATCTTTGTCGCCCGGTGTCACGCCGTCGATCGGGAAAGCCTTGCCTTTGCCTTTGCCTTTGCTTTTGCCTTTGCCTTTCGCATTGGCCAAGGCCTCGGCGAAGCCCTTCTTGCCCGAGGCCTTGGCCTTGCCTTTCTTGTTAAAACTCTTGAAACTCATCTCAATCTCCTTACTTGATTCGTTTATAGAGGAGCAAGCCGACGCCGTTGGCGGTGTTAGTGGTCGTTGCCGCTTTCACGGTCACATCCTCCTCCGCGCTTGAGACGGTGGTCGAATCGCTCTTCGTGCTCGAGGTTAGAACCAGGTTCCCTTCAACGGTTTCCCATACGGTGTTAGGCCACATATCGCTAGGCGTCTTCGTTTTCGCCGTGGGGGACATGATGAAATAACTCCCGATAGGAGGGATCATCTTGCTCATAGTCTTCTTCGCCGCGTCGATGCTGTTAGTTAGCTCCGTTATCTTTCCGTCGAGTTCAGCGGCAAGCTCGGCCAAAGCTTTCTGCCAAGCATCTACGCCTTCGTTGGACGAAGCTATCATGTTCTGCCTCGTGGCATAGCTCAGGTTGCGAAAATTCGTGTTGACCTTTTTCACTACGTCGATGAGGTCATCGTTGGATCGAAGCTCGATCAAAGAGAACCCGGCCATGTTAACAACCTACAATCTGCAATCGGTCGACAGGCTCGCCGTAGATGCCTGCATAACCGTCGTCGGTGTCGTTACAGCCGACCACCCAATCAAGCCAGCCGTCACGGTATGCCGTCTGGGTTCGATAACGGATGCGGTCGCTGTTGATTTGGATGCCGTCAATCGCTTCGCCCCAGTTGCCGGCCATGCCGTATACGTCGTCGTTCTCGTCGGCTTTGGTCACCCAGGGAAGCCAATCCCCATTGACGGTATGCACTCGGTAAGCGATGCCTTCAACCATCAACATGTCATGACTGCCGCCTGGGGTGCCTGCGTAATCATCGGACGACCCGCCGGTATCGACAAGCCCCTCCATCCAGGGAAGCCATTCGCCGTTCAGGGCGTGCAATCGATAACGGACATCCTGTCCGCTGGAGTAGCTGGGCTCCGGCTGGGAAACGCTAGGCGAACTACTGCCTCCCCCATCGGCCTTGCCGTTGTAGTGCAAAGTACAGTCCCAGGGGAAGTTGTAATAACCGTGCACGGAAGATTCCCCGCCTGTCTGGTCGCCTACCACGCCGTAGATGGTGCCGTTCTCGGAGATGGAGAATTCGCCCAAGGCGTCATAGCCCAAGTCCCCGGAACCGTCGTCCACGCACATGGCGGTGTGGTCGGAATCATTGAGGTAGATGTCGCCGATGCAAGCCGACGTGGAGTTGGTAACCCATACCTCGAACAAGCCCGAACTCGTGAACACATCGCGCATGTTGCCGGTATAGGTGGCACCATCCAGGCAGCCTTCGTATGCCGTGCCGCGCAGGGCTTCACGCCAACAGCTGATGACAGCAGAGGAGCAATCCCGGTCACCTTGCGCCAATTGGAAGGTTTCGCCGTCCACCTCGACGTAGCAGTAGCCTTCACCATCTCCCCAGCGTCCATTGCCCTGGGTATACCCATGCCAGTCATGGTCGCACATATGACGCATGAGCATGCTGGCCACGTAAGCGCAGTTCCTGGCCATTATTGGTTCACCTGCTCTAGAGTGGTTTTAGTGGCGTTGCCAGCCAAGGTGACGGCTTTAGTGGTCGCCGTGGTGTTGGCACTAGCGTTGGCCGCGTCCACCATGGATTCGCAGGCCGCGTAGATGGCGGCGGACAGCACACCGCATACGATACCGATGCCCGCGATAGTGGTGTTGTCGGTCATGAGACCGGTGACGCTGGCCGCCACGCTGCCCAGGAAGGCGGCGACAGCCAACCAGAATTTACGGCTCGTCAGCTTTTTGATGATGTCTTCTTTAGTCATGGTTAACCTCTTTCATTTGCCTTGGATGCTTTCTTTGCATCCTCCTCGAACGTTTCCATGCTCGTGCCTATACCCAACTTGGAGGCGAAGGCGTTCATCGGCTTCTCCGGGAGGACGTTGCCTTCCTTCGCCAGCTTGAGTCGGGCCAGGGAAACCGTCTCCACGATGAACAGCGCCGCTGTACCGTAGGTGACCTCGGCGGGAAGCCATGTGTTGGTTTGCGTTTTCACGTACAGTTGGAATGCGAGGTACGCTATCCAGGTTACGTACATGAACACGATGATAATCGTCGAGCCTTTCGGCTTCGGGACCTTGGGTTTACCGTGGTTCATTCCTCATCAACCTCCTCATGATGAGCCTCGGGGAGCTCGCCCCTGATAGGCAGTTTCTTGACAGCTTCTATCAAGGCCGCAACATACGAGTTGCCGCCAAGACGGCAATAGGTCTCGAACCTTTTTAGTAACGTCTCTAACTCGGTGGCGTAAATCCATCCCTGGGCGAGGGCCTCGTTGCACGTCTTGACGATGCTGGTCTTCAACTGGTTGCGTTGCGATTCCTTGAGGGCATCCATGTCGTCATGGACGTGGCGAACGGTTTCTACGATATGTCCACCGTAGAAACCCATCAGCCCCAAGATGCATGCCGAGAGCACGGATTGGATAATCGCTGCCGCTGATATATCCATTAACCCTCGCTTAGAATCTCGTCGGCTTCAGCTTGGGTGATGCGCCCCTTGGCAACGGCGTTCTCGACCATCGCCGCGTCATGCCAGCGCTGGTACCAACGTTGAACCTTCTTAGCGTATTCCGACAATTCGATAGCCTCAGGCTCACTCTGCTCCTTCGTCGCCATGTTCGACTCCTCCTTCGTGACTCTCTTCGTCATCGGTCGGCAGATCCACATCGGCCATCATGGCGACGTACTCGATGAGCATTTCGTTGTCGTCATGCTGGGCTTGGAGGATCTCCGTCATTCGTTTCGTGAACGGATCTGATAGTTTACGGAAGATCATTTTCTCAACTCCTTCGTCAGTTCTTTCCAGTAACGTTCCAATTTTACAGGGTCGGCTCTCCCCGAGCAATTTCTGCGTAGGTAACGGATGGTCGTGTAGGCGATCTCGTCGGCCTTTGCCATCGTCATCCGCCCGCACGCAACCGTTTTAGCATAGCGCTTGAACCGCCTGCGGTTATCTCGCATCTTTGCAGGCTTGCATCTGATGCAGACGAAGCCCGTGGGCTTCAGCTCGAACGTGAAGCCGAGCCACGGTATGCGCTTGTCGATGCGCTGGATTCGGGTCTTGTCGGGGTGCAGCTTCATGCCGAGTCCAGCTGAGTACTCGGCTATGGCGCCCCTTGCGCGCTCCAATTCCTCACGGGTCTCGCCAAGGCAGAGCATGTCGTCCATGTACCGCACGTAGGCTTTGACGCGAAGCTGTTCTTTAATGTAATGGTCTAGCCCATCTAAAGCGGATATGCCCGCTATCTGCACCAGCTGCGAGCCGGGGTCGAATCCTGTATCGCCTGCGTACTGGTGCGCCAGGATGTTCGCCACACGCTCATAGCTTTCGCCGTCCAGGTGTTTGGCGAACTTGGTCAGCACAACGTCATGGCGCATGTTCGGGTAGTAGCCTGCTATGTCCATCTGCAAGACGTAGCCTTGCGTGCCGTGGTGATGCCAATGCCTGCGAAGCATCTTCACCAACCGTTGCCTTGCATAATCCGTTCCCTTGCCCTTCTGACAGGCGCAGTTAGCCGATATCAGGCTCTTGACCATCGCCGGGTAAACCACGTTGTCGCATAAGCTGCGCTGGTATACACGGTCTCTGATGCCCACGGATAGGCACGACCTGCGCTTCGGACGCGTGATGACGAAGCGTTTGGGCGGGCGCGGGTTGTATGTACCTTCTCGTAATTCCCGTGACAGGTTCACGCACCGCTCATAGCTGTGCAGCTCGAACGCCGCCACGCTTCGTTTCCAATCGGTTCCCTTGAAGCACTCATGCGCCGCCTTGTGTAGCCCCTCGGGGCTTATGGCGTATGCGAGTTGCGGGTGGCGGATAGCGCCCTCGTCCTGAAGGATGGGCGCGTCCACCCGCCCTGATTCGCTGCTTTCGCAGCCGGGGTTTCGGCTCCCTGCGGGGGCTGTTGCCGGGTAACAGGTCTGACCCGTCCCGAGATTCGGCGTTGCCCGTCCAGTCGGGGGCGGCGAAATTGCCGTTGTTCGCGTTGTTGTTGTTGACGTTGCCACTGGTGCTCACATACCCCACGTTGTTCGCGTTGTTAGCGTTACGGTTAGCGGAACGCAACCAGACGTTGCGATTCAGCCTAGCCCCGTTTCCGGTCGGATTCGCGCCACTTGATTATCAGCGATTTGACGTGCATGGCTTCCTTGGTCCAGAAAGCCGCCTTCTTCTTCACTGCTTTGTCAAGCATCGCGTCCGCCATGTTTATGAGAAACAGCAATTCGTTCACGCTCGTCACCGCGCGGTTCTGTAAATACCGCCTATCTTCGAAGGCTCGCGGGTCGCACCCGTTGCCGATGTAGATGTTGTTGGCTTTCCAGATATCGGATGCCACGTTTATCGCCGCGTTGTTCACACGGTCGATGAAGGGGCGATACCGCCCAGGGAAGTTCTTCGTGTTGGCGGTTATCTCCATGGTGTATTTCGCTAGGTCTACCGCCTTCAAGAATACCTCTAAGGTGTTCTCTCCACGCTTGCCGACTGGAACTGCCATTGCTGTTGTCTCCTAGGAAAGAGTTGTAGGCGGCGCAAAGAGCGCCGCCGATTGGTCGATTAAACGATTATGCAGGCGGGGGCGGCGAAATAGCCGTAGTACGCGCCG
>CAVEUW010000009.1:0-18604 GCA_963619015.1 Senegalimassilia sp.
GTCATCGGCCAGCGCGCATTCTCAAGCGACGCCAATGTAGTTGCCGAAATGGTTTCCGCCGAGGTCAAAGCTATGGCAGCTACCGGTACGCTGCCCTGCATCAAGCACTTCCCCGGCCATGGCGATACCGAAGGCGACTCGCATACCGGCGCCGTGTATGCCACGCGCTCCCGCGAGCAAATCGAGGGCTGCGAATTTTTGCCCTTTAAAGCAGGCATTGAAGCGGGTTGCCCTATGGTGATGGTCGGCCACATCGAAACGCCGAATTTCGCCGCCGACGGTCTGCCGGCAACGCTTTCGCCAACTATGATTGGTAGCGTATTGCGCGAACAGCTTGGTTTTAAGGGTGTTGTCGTATCCGACTCGTTCGCCATGGGCGCGATCACGGAAAACTTCGCGGGTGATGACGCTGCCGTGCGTTATATCAACGCAGGTGGTGACATCATCTTGATGCCGGAGGACCTATCGGTTGCATACAACGGCATACTAAGCGCTGTTAATGCTGGCACGATTACGACCGACAGAATTGACCAATCGGTTGGGCGCGTATTAGCTGCTAAGGAATCTGCCGGGCTTTTGGGGTAAACAGAATTGAGATTGCCACCAGAGATGACGCAGGCACGCGACCAAGCTTCCCTACGTCGCCTCTGGTATTAAGCTTCTTGATGGTACCCGAGTGGGAATAATTACGCTGATATATCGTGTGGCCTCAACAAATGATTGAAGACGTCAAAAAGGCCAGCTAGTAGGCCGGCTACCTATTCCCAGTTTTTCCAAACTTCAGGCTTATAGCCGACAGTGGCACGCTTACCGTTGCGCACCACGGGCTCACACAAAACTTGCTGGTTGTCCAACAGCTTTTCAAACTTCTGATCAGCGGCAAGGTATTGCAACAGCGCTACCGTATCGGCATCTTTAGCTTGGGGGTTCACCAGCGCGTCAATGCCGCCAACCGCCTGGGCGACACTCTGTAATTCGCCCTTGCTCATCCCCTTTTCCTTCAAGTCAATGAATTGGAAAGGGATGCGGCGTTCCTTGAAATAACGCTGCGCTTTTTTGGTATCGAAGCTTTTCTTTGTTCCGAAAATTTGAATATTCACGAACGTTCCTCCGTTACGCCAGTAGCCGAGCTAGCTGCGTTTTCGTCAAAACTCACTGCTCGCGCCGTTAAAATAGCACGCTTGATGTCAGCCATATCAGCAGCAGCAAACGTGTAGCTTACCACCTGAGGCTGACCAGATGCGCTGCTGTCAGCTGCCGGCGATGCAGCAAGGCTAGTCGCTTCGCTATTCGCAGGCACACCCGCCTGCTGTTCCACGCGGACGAAACTGCATTCCACCTGCTTATAACCTTGCTGCAAGACTGCATATGCATAGCATGTCGCTTGCAGCAGATGTTTGGCGTGCAGATGCTCGGCTGTTTCATTCGCATTGCCGCCCGTTTTGTAGTCAACAACCAGCGCACTTGCTGCAGGCGCATCAACACTACCCGGCGCATCAGATGTAGCTAACAGGTCAATTTCGCCTTCAAGAAACGCCTGATCTGCGCCGTCACCCATATCAAGCATAAATGGAACTTCTGCTCGCACGCATTTTGCTGCCGCTACGCGAGCAGCCAAATCGCTTGCAAACCAACGATCGAGCGCGGCGTTTAGGCGACCAAGGCTTTCGTCAGCAAGTCCAACAGCCGCGGCAATGGCACACCGGCGATCCTTTGACGCACAAAGCGCCTGCCCGGGTTGCCATGTACGCACCGCGTACTGAGCACTCCGGTGAAATGCCTGGCCAAACGTGGTAGCAGAATCTGCATCAGAGGCATAGCGACAAACCAAAGAGTTATCCGCACCCATAGTGTCGTCAAACGAGCCGTCAAGCACTGCCTCGTCGGACCAAAACGCCCGCGTCGCATCAATAGCCGCACCAGCTTCCCCGGAAATTGAGGAGTAGCTGAATACTCCCTCGCGGCCAGGGTTGTACACTTTGCCACGTGCCGGGCGATACGGCGGAACTACGGGCACATCGAATGTAGCGGGGGCGCTATCTGCCGAAGCGGCCTCGCCCGATACCAAAGCGCCCGCATCAGATGCCGAAGCGCCCGCATCAGATGCCGAAGCACCCGCATCAGATGCCAGCACCAAATCGTTATCTTGCGTGCATACACTAAAGGCCGCAAGCCCCTGCGTGTCAAATGCTGCGACGTCATCTGCTTCTAACGTTAGCATCGACACCTTCGCCGGCGCTGTGCCACCGAAATCGTAGCTAGAAATGCCCTCTTCAAAGTAATTATCAGGGCCCACAAGGGCAGTCTCGACATCGCCCCAAACAGACTTGGAAAGCCCCGTTGGGTTACCTTTGCTTGCTGTTCCGCACATCGAAATAACCAAGGCCTCTTTAGCGCGAGTAAGCGCAACGTACAGCTTGCGTCGTGTTTCAGCACGTTCGCCTTCAGCCTCATACGCGCTAATAGCAGCACGGAATTCTGATGGACTAGTGGCGCCTTCAACGTAGCGTGCTAGATCCTCGGCGCTGCGATATTCATCGTCTGCAAAAGGCTTATAGTTTTTGCTTTTCGCAATAAGGCTCGAACTACCTTCGCACAAATCCGTCAACGTCTTGCCACCATCAAGCGATGCATAGGTTTTCCCGCCAATGGTGCATTTCAGAAGCGCCGATGCGCGAGAAGTATCGTCGCCAAATTCAGCAACACCCACAATGGGAAACTCTAAACCCTTACTTGCATGCACGGTCATAATACGAACGGAATTTCCGCCACCTGCCGACAGTGCGCCAGGAGCCTCGCGCGCAACTTCAACTTCTGCAGCAAGTTCGGCTGCAACGCCCGCCGCGCCAAGACCAGTTGATTTTTCTAGCTTGGCAGCCTTTCGAATAACCTTGTACACGTTTGCCGCGCGCGCTAAACCCTCGGCCCCTTGCGCTTCTAAACGCGCAAGCCAACCGGAATCAACCACAATACCCTGCATAATTACAGACAGGGGCACTCGCCCAAGCTGCTCAGATGCGCGACTCATGCAAGCTGCGGCGTTCACTAACGCAGGCGACACCTCTTTACCAGAAGCCACCATACGTTCCACATGACGAAAACCATCGTTGAAGCGCTGACGGCGCAAAATATTGCGATTCGGGTCAGTGCCTGTAGAAAGTTCTAGCAGGTCGTCAGCCGAAAGAGCGAACATTTCACTTGAAGCCACTTCGAAAAGCGCCTTAGAGTTCTTCGGGTTTACCAGCGCCTGTGCCAAGCGCACCATAAGCGCAACTTCAGGAGCTTTGCTGAAAATGGAGCCGCCAGAAACAACGCACGGAAGCCCAACTTCACGCATAGCATTGGCATACACACCCGCGCGCGTCATGCCGCCAAGCAGCACCACCATGTCGCCTGGCTTATGCCCTGCCTTTTGAAATGCTGCAAACTGCGCAGCTAAGCGAGCTGCCTGTATGCGTACGGCATCATCGGCTACAACACCCCGATACGGACGCGATGTCACCTGAATATGCACGCGCGACCCCGGCCCTGCAAATGGCGCCTTAACGCGCGCTTCATCACGACCGGCGCGAAGCTGCAAATAATCGTCGGCATATTCGCCATCTTTAAAAATACGATCACATAGCGCAAGCACATCGGCATGACTACGGAAGTTATCGGGAAGCTTAATTAATCCTTCCGGGTTAGCTTTATGAACTGACTGCAAATGCTTCCGATAAACGCCCACATCAGCGCCTCGGAAGCGATAAATAGACTGCTCCGCATCGCCAACAACGCACATACGCTCGCCCGATGTTCCGCAAAGCTGCTTGATGATATCAACCTGCAGCTGATTGGTATCTTGGAACTCGTCAACCATAACAAGCTTAAAACGGTCTGCGTAGCATGCGACAATTTCAGGATGATCGCGAAATGCCTGCACAGTAAACGTTTGCAAGTCTGAATTATCTAATACGCCAGCCTTACGCTTGAGCTGGGAAAACTCAACAAAAACAAGATGCGCCACTTCGACAAGCGTTTCGAAATGCGGACGCACGGTTTCCAAGCAAGCTTCGGCAACAATTGCCTGGTAGCAAGGGAGCGCTTCGTCTACCGCTTCTTTATACGGTGCGCTTCCAAACCCTTTTGTAGGGGCCGGGAATGCATTCATCAGTATGATTGCTTCTTCATACGTCATCGGCGCTGATGAGCTATCTAAGGCAGTGGTCGCATTCCGTAAGGCCTCATCGGTAGCGAAAAGGAACGCATCGCGCTTTGCGCCTTCCTTTTCGGCCTCAGCCTTTGCATATATATCGTGCGCAGCGTCACATAGCTGCTGAAGTAACTTCTCTGGCCCAGCAGCCTTCGGCGGCAACTGTACCGAATTCATGCCGTCTGGGCTGTCCAACGCGACTTTCACCAGGTCACTCACAATGCTTTCAACAGACACGCCAAAGCCGCCAAACGATCGTGCCGTGAACTCAGAAAATAGCGCGTCAAGGCGATCAGGATCGATGGTGCCTGCAGAGCTAATCATGTCGTCGCGGCCGCCGATAACTTTTTCTATCGCCTGCTCAAGCAAAGCTGACGTCGTAGCCTCATCGGCAACTTCGAATTTCGGATCAATTCCCAGCTCGAGCGCATGTGCGCGCAAAATGCGCGAGCACATACCATGAATGGTAGAAACCCACGCGTTATCAACCTTGAGCGCTTGGGTAGTCATACCAGCTGCCCGCAAGGCGCTTTTCACGCGCGACTTAATTTCGCCGGCAGCCTTATTGGTAAACGTAATAGCAAGCACCTGGTCAATGTCCGTTAGGTATCCACATTCAAGTGCATGCACAATTCGCTTGGTCAGCGTAAACGTTTTACCAGAGCCCGCACCCGCGCTTACTGCAATTGGCTTATCAAGCGTATCAACACACGCTTGCTGCCCGTCTGTCAACCCCATGACTAGCACCTCCTTTCAGGGCATGTTGTTACCGAACACCATTTACACGCCTCGGCACTCGCAGGATTTGGTGCAATTTCGCCGGCAAGCATCTTCTCTAACGCAACCGCAACCGCTTCCTCAGTTTCATCGAGCAAATCGCTAAACTGCGTACTATTTGCCTTGCATGCTTCAGGCCACGAACTTTGCTTCGCAGAAATGCCAGGCATATCGCCCACGTTGAGCTTGTTTGCCGCATAAGCGCCCCTTGCGAAATTCTGCCTGCCATAACACACATACAGCGCGCCAACCGGGTTAAGCTCCAGCGTGCGACGCACCACTTGGGCATAAATGAGCGCTTGCACCTTGCCCATATAGCCATCTGCGCGGTTAGAAAGCGCATACGCGCTAGAAATCGAACCCTTGTAGTCGATAATGACACAGTTGCCATCTGCATCAATGTCAATACGGTCGGCTGTACCGATAAGCTTTTGACCTGCATAATCAACAGTACCTTCGCCCGCCACCGCATATTCAAGATATTCAGGGTGGAAGGTTGGTAAAAGCTTCACTTCATAATCAAGATAGCGCAGCAACTTGCCCCGCAATTCCTGCAGCTGGCGCACCTCCAATTCACTGGTTGCAATCAAGCGGTTTTCTCGTGCCTTTAAGTGCGGCTGCAAGGCCTCGTGCCGGTTAAGCACGTCTTTCATTATTTCTTTTGCCTGTGCAAGCGAGCTTTCAGTGACCTTTTGAAGACCCGTTTGCTCCTTGAAATGCCTGTAGAAGCTCTCGAGCGCATTGTGTGCGAAATCACCCATTTCAAGCGGGCCAAATCCGGCGTCTAAGTCTTCCAAGCGAAGCCTGCGGTCGGCGAACCACTTATAGGGACACTCCAAATAGCTTTCGATTTGCGATGGAGACAAACATGCTGCAGTCTCAACCACCCCACCTTGTAGCACGCGCGGCAATACAACCTGTTCTCGCGCTTCGGCTGAAATAACACCAATCTGCGGATAAGCAATACGTGCGGCAATTTCTTGCGTGGCACAAGCCTCAAGCTCATGGTTTGCAAGCAACACCTCTTCACCACGGACTTGCATACCTTCTTGCTGGGCAACCGGTAGCGAATACGAATTGTCAATGTCGTCAAGATCGGTTGGATCTGCCCGGTAGCAATCGACGAATTCCTCAAGCACCACGCTCGGGTAAAGCGGGTCAGCGTCGGCATTATTTAAGCAGCGTTGCAGCACCAACTGTCGGCGCGGCAAATGTTCGAGCGCGAAGAAGGCACGACGCATGCGCGCTAAGGCAGAATCTGTGCGAGCGATACCTAACTTGTCAAGCAGAGTGCGCGTTGCATCTTCTTTATCAGAGGCCGGGTATGCCTCGCTTGTAAGGTCTGCAATCACAACGGTGTTACAGCTTCCTCGCTCAAGCGAGCTTGCATAAAGTTGATCGCAAATAAGCAGGTCAGGAATACGTTCGACGGCATATTGTGCACTTGGAGCCGAGGTGTCATGCACTTTTGGCGAAACCGAACGCGAAATATCAATAGCCAGCGAAGCGAGCTCTTGCAAGCATACTTCGCGCCCAAGGCCTAATGCAGCCGCCGCCTCTAACACCTGCCTTATCGCACCTGCCGCGGCCACCTGCTCTTCTGTCCAAGCAGCGCAGACGCCTTTTGCCGCGTACGCGCAGCTCACAAGTTCTTCGGCTGCTTCCCGGTCACCAATGTCGTTGAAAATGCGCTCGACTAAGGAAAACATGCGGCTAGAAACACGCAGCTCAGCTGCAACATCTGCGCGAGTTACTAAGCGGTCGCCACGGTATTTTGCGTCGAGCCCGTATGCCTGCTTATTCGAAATGCCAGAAAAGGGCGAGAGCATAAAATCGGCCAGACTAAAGCGGTCCCACGGCTCAACTTCAACTGAAGCAATTCTATTGTACCGAGGCGTTTTGAGCTTAACTGCTTGTTCAAATGTCCCCAATGTCGGGTTATAGCCGAAAAAGCAAGCCAGCGACAAAAATGCCTGGCCAAAGGCTGTGTCAATAAAAGGACGACGAGCATGCAGAGCAACCGTAATGCCTTCGCGGGACAAAGTGTCCGAAACCTTCTCATAAAGGCCTGCTGGGTCTTTTGCGGCTACCGCTACGCGCGCAGTAACTGTGTTTGGAGAAGAAGTTTCCGCACAAGGTTCTAAAGCAGCAACTTCTTCACGCACGATATCGGCTAAAAGCGCAGGCCACGCGTATTCGCCGGACGGAAAAGCATACCGCACTAAAACACCTTCAGGTGCACGCACTGGGCCTTCTTGGCCGGGCGCCGGGCGCACATCTACGCTGATCCAGTCACACGCATCGAAAAACGCTTGCTGCTGTGCAGTGAGTGGCGGACAGCCCCACACCAGCACTCGCAGGGGCTTTTTCGGCATAACACCAGGAAGCAAAGCTAAAATTTGTCCGGGCTCAATCAACTTTGCTGCGGCAAGTCGGCGATAATACGCACGCACAGCAACAAGCACTTCAGATTCTTCGTAAGCAAACACGTCTGATTCGTGTTCAACCGCTTCCTCGAACGAGCTTAGTCCCGAAGCCTCGCGGATGCATGCGCGACCCACGCGAGCAACAGCGCGCCTAAGCGCCGAATCTTTTGCTTTCACCACGTCATCGCAATGAAACAACAAGCTTCGTGTCAGTGCCGAAACGGGAGTTCGGCCGTCGCCATACAGGCCCCAAAGGTCGGCTGTCCATGCGCCAAAAGTTGTCACCTCACAGCCAAACGAAGCCGCAGCGACAGATTGCGCAGCGTTTTCGCCATACGCACTAACATCGGCGCCGTCAACTGCGCGAGCCGCCTCAGTGGCGCCGCCAACCATACCGTCCGGCATGCCAGCAGCAGCGCGAGCAGCGTTCTTTCGCCACGTGGTTGCCTGTTGCATGTCAGGCAGTAAAACAATGTCATATGTAAATAAAGTATCCATAGGCACCATTTTACCGCACCGCCCCCTCAACATCAGTCCCATTAGATGGACAAAAAGAAAGCCCCCTTGCGGAGGCTTTCTTTATCTTTCCTATTTTTGCGAACTTGGCGAACCCTGCGAGCCTTGCGATTCTACAAGTCCTTGCGAACTTGGCGAACCCTGCGAGCCTTGCGAGTCCTTGCGACCCGACGAATCCTTGCGAGCCGTAGCGCGCAGACAGCCTATTCGCCGTCGTACATCGCCTTCAGGCGCGTCAGGTGTGCATAGCGCTCGATTGCCGCAGCCTCGTTGCGCTCGAACAGCTCACCGGCGCGCTCGGGGAACTCGCGGGTCAGGCGGCTGTAGCGAGCCTCGTTCATCAGGAAGTCCTGATAACCGCCAGCAGGCTCCTTGCTGTCAAGCACAAACTTCTTGCCGGGTGCACCCTCGGGGTTGAAGCGGAACAGGTTCCAGTAGCCGCAGTCAACAGCCTTCTTCATCTCGGTCTGGCAGTTGACCATGCCGCCCTTGATGGAGTGCATCTCGCAGGGGCTGTATGCAATGATCAGCGACGGTCCCGGGTAAGCCTCAGCCTCGGTAATAGCCTTCAGCGTCTGTGCAGGCTTTGCACCCATAGCAATTTGAGCGACATACACATAGCCGTATGCCATGGCAATTTCTGCGAGCGACTTCTTCTTAACATCCTTACCAGCTGCAGCGAACTGTGCCACCTGGCCAATGTTGGAAGCCTTTGAAGCCTGACCGCCGGTGTTCGAGTACACCTCGGTGTCGAAGACAAAGACGTTGACGTCTTCGCCAGAAGCAAGCACATGGTCCAAGCCACCATAACCAATGTCGTAGGCCCAGCCGTCGCCACCGAAGATCCAGATGGACTTCTTAGCCAGGTATTCCTTATGGTCAAGAATCTGCTGAGCAGCATCAGCGGCTTCGCCACCTGCAGATACTACCGCCGGCAGCGCCGCAATCAAAGCGTCAGCAGCAGCGCGGGAAGCTTCCTTGTCGCCACGAGCATCAAGCCAAGCCTGTGCCTCAGTAGCAGCAGCGCCAGCCTCAACAAGCTTCTCAGCATTTGCAGCCAGCATAGCGTTTACGGCCTCGTAGCCCAAAAGCATACCCATGCCGTGTTCTGCGTTGTCCTCGAACAGGCTGTTCGACCAAGCCGGGCCATGCCCCTGCTTGTTGACGGTGTACGGAGACGTACCAGCCGGACCGCCCCAAATGGACGAGCAGCCAGTAGCGTTAGAGATGTACATGTGGTCGCCATACAGCTGCGTAATCAGGCGAGCATAAGCCGTCTGAGCGCAACCAGCGCAGGAACCGGAGAACTCAAGCAGCGGCTGCTTGAACTGGCTGCCACGCAGAGTCATATCCTCAATCTCGGGCTTGTCAGCCACTTCCTTAACGCAGTAGTTGAACACATCCTGCTGGTCAAGTTCGCCCTCAACGCCAGTCATCGCAAGCGCCTCAGAGGGGCATGCCTTCACGCACACGCCGCAACCCATGCAGTCAAGCGGGCTGATAGCCAGGGTGTATTTCAGGTCCTTGACCTTGCCCTTCATGTCCAGCACTTCCATAGCAGCAGGGCCGGCAGCAACCTCGGCGTCGGTCAGGCCGAACGGGCGAATGCAAGCATGCGGGCACACAAACGAGCAGCTGTTGCACTGCGAGCACTTCGAAGCATCCCAGGTGGCAACAGTTACAGATACGCCGCGCTTCTCGTATGCAGAAGCACCCAGTTCAAACTGGCCGTCGGCGTGTTCAGCAAAGACAGAAACCGGCAGCGAGTCGCCAGCCATGCGGCCAATAGGCTGCATGATTTCGCGAACCTGCTTGACCAGTTCCGGGCGGCCCTCAAGCTGCTCGGTGTCTGCAGTATCGGCAGCGGAAGCCCAGGAAGCAGGCACGTCAATCTTCGTGAACGCAGAAGCACCCGCATCAATGGCGCGATGGTTCATATCAACGATGTCTTGGCCCTTCTTCAGGTAGGACTTCGTTGCTGCATCCTTCATGTACTGCATGGCTTCTTCAGCAGGCAAAATGTTTGCCAGCGCGAAGAACGCAGACTGCAGGATAGTATTGGTGCGCTTGCCCATGCCAATTTCCACAGCCAAGTCAATGGCGTTGATGGTGTAAAGCTGAATGTCGTTAGCGGCAATGTAGCGCTTAGCTTCAGCAGACAGGTGATGCTCAAGTTCTTCGAGTGACCACTGGCAGTTAATCATGAACGTGCCGCCGGGCTTCACGTCATTAACAATCGGGAAGTTCTTCGTGATATAGCTGGGGTTATGGCATGCCACGAAGTCGGCCTTATTAATATAGTAAGAGCTGCGGATGGGCTGATCGCCGAAACGCAGGTGGCTTACCGTTGTACCGCCAGTCTTCTTCGAGTCGTACTGGAAGTAGGCTTGCACGTACTTGTCGGTGTGGTCGCCAATGATCTTGACGGAGTTCTTGTTTGCACCAACCGTGCCGTCGCCACCAAGACCCCAGAACTTGCACTCGATGGTGCCAGGTACGGCAGTATTCGGGCAATTATCCTGTTCGGGAAGCGAAAGCCCGGTAACGTCATCTTCAATGCCAATGGTGAATTCGCCACGCGGCGCATCTTTAGCAAGTTCGGTGTAAATAGCGAACACAGACGAGGGCGGCGTGTCTTTGCTGCCCAAGCCATAACGACCACCAGAAACCTTAATGCCACTACGGCCTTCAACCATAAGTGCGTTTACTACATCGAGGTACAAAGGCTCACGACCACCGGGCTCCTTGGTACGGTCGAGTACCGCAAGCTTGGTGCAGGTGGCAGGCAAAGCTTCGCAGAATTTATCGGTGCAGAACGGACGATACAGGCGCACCTTCACCAGGCCCACCTTTTCGCCATGAGCGTTCAGGTAATCGATAACTTCTTCAGCAACATCGCAGATAGAACCCATGGCAACAATCACGCGGTCAGCGTCAGGTGCGCCATAGTAGTTGAACGGCTTGTAGTCGGTGCCAAGCTTGGCGTTGACCTTGTCCATGTACTCTTCCACAACGGCGGGCAGTGCGTCGTAGACGCTGTTGCAAGCCTCGCGGTTCTGGAAGAAGGTGTCGCCGTTTTCGTGCGAGCCGCGCATGGCCGGACGCTCCGGGTTAAGCGCATGGTCGCGGAAGGCCTTCACTTCGTCGAAGTCGCACATGTCAGCCAGGTCAGCGTAATCCCAAACAGCAACCTTCTGCACCTCGTGCGACGTGCGGAAACCGTCAAAGAAATTCAGGAATGGCACATGACCCTTGATGGCAGCTAAGTGTGCGACAGCGGACAGGTCCATAACCTCCTGCACGTTGCCTTCGGCCAGCATCGCAAAACCAGTCTGGCGGCAGGCCATGACGTCGGAGTGGTCGCCGAAGATGTTCAGCGCATGGGTCGAAACCGTACGGGCGCTTACATGGAAGACGCTCGGCAGCTGCTCGGCAGCAATCTTATACATATTGGGGATCATCAGAAGCAAGCCCTGGCTTGCGGTGTAGGTGGTGGTCAATGCACCAGCGGCTAGCGAGCCGTGTACAGCACCTGCAGCACCGCCTTCGGACTGCATTTCGCACACCTTCACGCGAGTGCCGAAGATGTTTTTACGACCTGCAGCCGACCACTGGTCGACCAGGTCGGCCATCGGGCTCGACGGCGTAATTGGATAGATACCGGCAACTTCTGTGAACGCATAGGAAACATGCGCTGCGGCAGTATTGCCGTCCATTGACTTGAATTCTCTCGTCATTTCCTCTCCTAAGTTTGCCCGCACGATGGCGGATGTGAAAGCCCGTCTGGCTACAAGAAAATATGGTAGCAAGGAACACATGCGCACGACAGCGACAAGCGGTATCTGTACGTGACACGGCGGCCGTACTTCGGCAAGCGGTTTTCGACAACACTTAAAAAGCCGCTAAACGTTGTAGCAACGCCGCTTACCGTTCGCGGCCAAAAATCTACCGCTCACTGCGGTTGGTGACTAAATTCGGTTTCAACTAATATTTGTGCAGGTGATTTACCTTGGGTAAACATCGAGTAACAAAGAGATTAAAAAAGAACAAGAACTTTATTTTCCCTTTACCTTCAAGGATAATGTTTGTCGAATGCTGCCGAGCACGCGCTAGGCGGCAGTAACCCATAATCGAAGTCGCAAGGGCTTCGATAACCGAATGGAGGGAAATAAGTATGGATCAGAACAGCTCACTTTCACGCCGCACCTTCCTGGCCGGCTCCGCTGTAGCAGCAGCTACCGCAGGCCTGGCAATGACTGGCTGCGGTTCCTCATCCTCGAGCTCTTCTAGCTCCTCGAGCTCTAGCTCTAGCTCCTCGAGCAGCTCCACCAAGACCGGCGGCACCATCACGGCTGCCTGCGGTTACAAGAACGCCAACTACAACCCCGTTGGTGCCAGCTCAGCTCTGATGCTCCCTGCTATCCAGCACTGCTGCGAAGGCCTGTATGAGCTGAACTACTTCACCGGCAAGACCGAGGCCGCACTTGCTGACGGCGAACCCACCAAGGTTTCCGACACCGTCTACGATGTTAAGCTGCGTTCCGGCGCCAAATACTCCGACGGCTCTGAGGTAACCACCGCAGACGTCAAGGCTGTCGTCGAGGCAAACATGGCCAACTCCACCTATAAGGATATGTTGTCCTTCATCTCTACCGTCGAAGCAAAGGACGATTCCACCGTCACCTTCACTTTGGCTTACCCCTGCGTCGAATCCGACAGCCTGCTCAAAGAGCGCCTGTCCTTGTGCCGCATCTTCCCGAAGGACGCCATCCTCACCGATGCTAAGGCTTCCATGAGCACGCCTCCGCTGGGTTCCGGCCCCTGGGCTTTCGGCACTTGCAACGGCGAAGACGGCGGCGAGCTGAACTTCACGCAGAACAAGAACTACAACGGCAAGAAGACCCCGTCCGCTGACGAGATGCAGTGGCTTGTCCGTGTTGACAACACCGCTCGTGTGACCGCTTTGCAGGAGGGCACCGCAATCGTCGGCGAGAACATCCCGTTCGCCAACGAAACCCAGCTCACCAATGCTGGCGTCACTGTCGACAGCGTCGACTCCTACGGCATCGGCTTCCTCATGTTCAACTGCCAGAAGGAGCCTTTCAACGACAAGCGCGTCCGTCAGGCATTCTTCTATGCAATTGATTACGACAAGTTGATTAGCAACCAGCTTGGTGGCAAGGCTCAGACGCTCACGTCCTATCTGCCTAAGGACAATCCGGCATACCATGAGGCTTCCACGATTTACAAGTATGACCCGGAGAAGGCTAAGTCCCTGCTCGCCGAGGCTGGCCAGTCTAGCCTGACCTGCGAACTTCTGGTTATCGACAACTGGATCAAGGATCTGTCCGCTCAGATTCAGCAAGACCTTGCTGCTGTTGGCATTAACGCAACCATTAAGACTGATGCTTCCCCGTATCCGTCGATGGCTAAGAAGGAAGACAACTCCGTCCTCGAGTACGACGTGTTCTTGGCTCCGGGCGACGTTTCCTGCTTCGGCACCAACGCCGACGTGCATCTGGCCTGGTTCTATGGTGAAAACACCGACTGGTGCCAGGGTCGCTCCTGCTGGGCTAAGGCCGGCGACGGCAAGTGCACCGAGTTCAACCAGTATCTCGACACTGCCCGCAAAGCAACTGATACCGCTGCTCGCCAGGAAGCCTACAACAAGTGCTTCGACATTATCGCCGAGGAAGTGCCGCTGTACCCGCTGTTCCACAAGCAGGTTCTCACCGGCTACTGGGCAAACAAGATCGAAGGCTTCGAGGCAAGCCCGACGACTGGCCTGTACTTCCAGGATGCAAAACTGAAGTAATGCCGCGTTTTTGAAACGCAGATAACAGAAAAGCCCATCTCGTTTGAGGTGGGCTTTTCTTCCGTGGCGCACTTATGTCAGCAGATACGCCGCCAAGTATTCCGGCCTGCTGACAGAAGCGCACCCTGTATCACAACGAAAGCAAAGGGGACAAAGCTTATGAAGCGGAAATTTTCCGTTTACGGAGATTCCATCAGCACCTTCGAAGGCCTAACACCTGATGGATGGAACGTGTTCTACACGGGCGAACAGCTTGAGCACACCGGCGTAACCACGCCCGAAAGCACCTGGTGGGGCCAGGTCATCAACCACTTCGACGGCGAACTTCTAGGCAATGCGGCCTGGTCAGGTTGCGTTGTGGAAGGTACCGATTTCCCCGTGGGTGCATCACGCGAGCGCATCGAACGCATCGCGCCTGAAGGAAGCGCGCCTGACGACATCTTGGTGCACATTGGTATCAACGACTACGGTTGGGGCTCGGGCTATGCGCAGATTTGCGCCGCAACCCCTTCAGCACCGCCCGCCGCTGCGGCCGCCTGCCCCGACCACGGCAAAGTCGCAGGTTTAGCCCCGACAGACGCTGTCGAGAAATTCGCCGAATCCTACACGCGCATGCTTCAAACCATGCATGACATGTGGCCAAATGCGCGCATCTGGGTTTCTTCGCTGGCCGCCGGACGCGTTAAAGGGGCAACCAAGCCAACATTCCCCCGGAATTTTCGCGGCATCGCTTTCGATAAATACAACCAAGCAATTGCCAACGCCGCATCATCGGTTGAAAACTGTAGGTTCGTCGATATGGCAAGCCAAGGCTTTGACTATGAAGGCATCGACGGCACACACCCCACTGCAACCGGCATGAAACAGATGGCCGCCCTGTTCATTAGGGGTATGCAAGCAGCAGATAACGAAATTACGCGCACGCCGTACGCAGGCGAGCAGCTGCTTGAAGAAGGCATGAAAAGCTCCACCTTCTGCACAAAGCCCTGTGTTGGATGCGAGTATGCCCGCGGCGTTGGCAACAACTGGTGGCACGTCTGCGAAAAACAACTGAAATAGCTGCTAGATTACTTCGTTGTCAGCAGGGAAACCTGCCGCAACCGCTATAATGTCAAATTAGCTTTTTCAGGGTGAAAACAAGGGGTTTACCCTGCATAAAAAGTAGTAAGGACGAGTGCTCATATGAGCCGAGAAAGAAAGGAGGGGCCGAGTGAATAATCTGCTGCGATTGATGGGCAATCGCTTAATTTGGATGCCTATCATGATTTTCGGCGTTACGGTTCTCGTCTTCTTCCTGATGTCGTTATCGCCTATCGACCCGGCCTATTCGGCCCTTGGCGAAAACGCCGCACCAGAACAACTTGAGGCCTACCGCATCGAACATGGCTTAAACAACCCGCTTGTGGTTCGCTATGTCGATTACATGGCCGGTTTCTTCCAGGGCGACCTAGGCGTTTTCGGCGCTGCCAACCAATCGGTAGCCGGACGCATTGCAACTGCCCTGCCTATTACCCTGCAGCTTGGTTTCTTCGGCTTCATCATTGCCATCATCGCTGCAGCCATTTTAGGTGTCATCTCCGCTCTGTATCGCGATCGCTGGCCTGACCAGGTCATTCGCGTGTTCTCCATCGCATGCATTGCCACACCGTCGTTCTGGCTGGCAGTTCTGTTCATCTTACTGTTCTCCTCCACACTGCATGTGTTACCCGCATCAGGCGCACTCCCGGCACTAACGGAAGATCCAGCGGGTTGGCTTGCGCGAATGGCTATGCCTGGCATTGCTCTCGCTGTACCGCTTACCGGCCAGATGACCCGCATCATCCGCACATCCATGGTTGAAGAGCTCGACAAAGACTACGTGCGTACCGCCCGCGGCTTCGGTATCCCCTACGGCATCGTCGTTGCACGCAACGTGCTGCGTAACGCACTAATCACGCCCGTTACGGTTTTGGGTCTGAAATTCGGCTACATGATTGGCGGTGCCGTCGTCTTGGAAGTCATCTTCGCGCTTCCCGGCATGGGTATGGCAATCGTATCCGGCGTTACCTCGAACTACGTCATGCTGGTTCAGGGCGTTGTACTTGTCGTCGCCATCACGTTCATCATCGTGAACGTTATCGTCGACATGCTCTACATCCTTATCGACCCACGAATCAGGACGGTGTAGAACATGGTTCAACTTCGAGGAAACCTCACCAAGAAAATGGAGGACAACGCAGGCAAGGTGCGCTTCCGTCGCTGGAAGTCCATGACACACGGCGCTCGCATCTCACTTGTTGTTCTCGTACTCATCATCGCAATTGCAGTACTAGCGGATTTCATTGCTCCGTACAGCCCATACGAAATTTTCACTTCGTTCACCGCACCTAACGGCGAACACCTCTTTGGCACCGACGACAAGGGTCGTGACGTTCTGTCGCGTTTGATGTGCGGTGCGAAATATTCGCTGGTTATCGGCTTAGGCGCAACTGGTTTTGCCCTGGTAGTCGGTTCAATTATCGGCGCCATAGCCGCCGTTGTCCGCCAGCGCATCTCAAACGTCATCATGCGCATCCTCGACATCATCATGTCGTTCCCAGGAATCGCTCTTGCCGCTACCTTTATCGTGGTATTCGGCAACTCCGTACCGTCGCTCATCTTCGCCATCGGCTTTTTGTACATCCCGCAGATTGCCCGTATTGTGCGCGCAAACGTAATGAGCGAATACAACCAAGATTACGTCCGCGCGGTTATCGTTTCCGGCGCTCGTGCACCCTGGATTTTGTGGAAGCATGTCGTGCGCAACTGCATCGCACCGGTGCTCGTATTCACCATCGTGCTGGTTGCTGACGCAATCGTATTCGAGGCTTCGCTGTCCTTCATCTCAGCCGGTATCCCCGAACCTACACCTACCTGGGGCAACATCTTGGCTGACGCTCGCAACGGCGTACTTGCCGGGCGTTGGTGGCAGGCGCTGTTCCCCGGCATCATGATCATGCTGACCGTGCTGTGCCTGAACATCTTCTCCGAAGGCATCACCGACGCCATCGCAGCTCCGAAGAGCAATGTCCAGGTTGACGAAAACGACCTGAATGCCGACCGCGAAGCAGACCGCCTAATCACCGACCCGACGCTTGCTTACAAGGCTCAGGCTGACATGCTAAACAAACGCTTAGCAGCTTTAAAAGAAGCCGAGTCTAAGCGCAACGACCGCTTCGAAGCTCGCACCGATGTGCCGCCTATTCTTGAAGTAAAAGACTTGTGCATCAAGTTTCCGCGCCATGGCGACGTGAATGTCGTTGACCATGTCAGCTTCGTTGTTCGCCCACGTCAAACAATGGGTTTGGTTGGCGAATCTGGTTGCGGCAAGTCCATCACTAGCTTGGCCATCATGGGTCTGCTCGACAAGAAAGCGGAAATCTCCGGCGAAATCATCTACGACGGCAAGAATCTGCTTAACCTTTCCGACAAACAAATGAATGAACTGCGTGGTCGCGAAATCGCCATGGTTTACCAGGACGCTCTCTCGTCGTTGAACCCGTCCATGCTCATCAAGGCCCAGATGAAGCAGCTTACCAAGCGCGGCGGCACTCGCACCGCAGAAGAACTGCTTGAGCTGGTAGGCCTCGACCCGAAGCGTACGCTCGATTCGTATCCGCACGAGCTTTCCGGCGGCCAACGTCAGCGCGTACTTATTGCTATGGCACTCACGCGCGACCCGAAGCTGGTCATCGCCGACGAGCCTACCACCGCACTTGACGTAACCGTGCAGAAGCAGGTTATCGAGCTGCTGAACAAGCTGCAGCACGAACTCGGCTTCGCCATGGTGTTCGTAAGCCACGACCTGGCGCTGGTTGCCGAGGTGGCAAACTCCATCACTGTTATGTACGCTGGTCAGGTTGTTGAACAGGGCCCGGTAACTGAGATTCTGACCAACCCTGTACACGAATACACGCGCGGCCTGCTTGGTTCAGTGCTTTCCATCGAAGCCGGTGGAGACCGCCTGCATCAGGTCCCCGGTTCGGTTCCTTCCCCGAAGGATTTCCCCGAAGGCGACCGATTCTGCCCGCGTTCAAGCCACCCCGACAAGGTTTCAAACGTGCGCCCGATGCTCAAACGCGTCAAAGGCACCGACCACTACTATGCCGAACTTCCCGACAGCGAACTTGCTCGCATCGGGGTTGAACCCTATATCACGGGAGGTGAAGCGTAAATGTCCGAGAATATCGAGAACAACGCCGCTTCTACTGAGCCGACGCCGATTATTTTCCTCGACGACATCCACGTCGTATTCAAGACGCGTACCGGTTCACTGTTTCACCCCAACAAGGTGCATGCCGTAAACGGCTTGTCGCTAAAACTTATGCCCGGCGAAACTATCGGTATCGTTGGCGAATCTGGATGCGGCAAGTCCACCACCGCAAACGTCATGTGCGGCCTACAAACCCCCACGTCGGGCCATGTGTACTTTAAAGGCGAAGACGTGACCAAGCGTACCGCCGCGCAGCGTCGCACTATCGGTCGTGTTATCTCAGTCGTCTTCCAGGACCCGGCAACCGCACTGAACGCGCGCATGTCAGTGCGAGACCAGTTGACTGATCCGATGATTGTTCACAAAATCGGCGACGCGAAGTCCCGCGAAGTACGCGTGCGCGAGCTTATCGAAATGGTTGGTCTACCCGAAAGCGTCCTTGATGCGCTACCAGGGCAAATGTCCGGCGGTCAGCGCCAACGCGTCGCAATCGCCAGTGCTCTTTCGCTTAAGCCCGACGCGATTATCGCAGACGAGCCGACAAGCGCCCTTGACGTATCAGTGCGCGCGCAAATTCTGAACTTGCTCATGGACTTAAAGAAAGAACTTGGCCTTGCCATGGTCTTCATCAGCCACGACATTCAGAC
>CAVEUW010000009.1:18614-49932 GCA_963619015.1 Senegalimassilia sp.
CATTCAGACAGTGCGCTACATTTCCGACCAGATCATCGTCATGAATCACGGCCAGGCGGTCGAGCGCGGAACCTCCGAGCAGATCTTCAACAACCCCAAAGACGACTATACGCGCCTACTTCTTGGAGCTGCTCCTTCCCTGCTTCACCCCGACCTTGGGAAGTAACCCAAGCTTTCATCAAACGAAAGAAAATCGCCCCGCTTCCGGGGCGATTTTTTCTTCCCATCATTTTGCTCAGGGCGTAGTTCGAACAATTTTCACCAGCCGGGAAGCCCGGCCCACAACAGCACGAATGAAATATCTGAAATTTGGTAGGCCTGTCCTGAAAGTTTATTGAGCGACTGCTTCCACAAACCAACTGGTAATGCTGGTGGGATGCGTAATTGCAGTGCCGACGACAACCGCCCACGCGCCTGCGTCCATAGCGGCTTTCGCATCGGCCGGCGTATGCACGCGGCCTTCACAAATAACCGGCTTACCAGGGAATTCTTCAACAGCTTGACGCACCAATGCAACATCTGGCCCATCAGCCATGCCGCAATCGATAGCAGCACCAGGATGCGAAAGTGTCGTAGAAGCAATGTCGCAACCAATGGCAAACGCATGGCGAATGTCTTCAATGGTCGAACAGTCAGCCATCACCAGCACACCTTCGTCCTTCAACGGACGCACAGTGTCTTCAAGGGTTTTGCCATCAGGACGCGGCCGATCAGTCGCATCAATGGCAACAATGTCGGCACCTGCAGCAACGCATGCGCGAGCATGGCGAAGCGTCGGCGTGATATACACACCTTCATGCCCTTCCTTCCAAATGCCAATCACCGGCACCTCAGTTGCACCTTTAATGGCCGAGATATCGGATAGGCCTTGGCAGCGGATAGCGCCCGCGCCGCCAAGTTCACAGGCGCGCGCCATCTGGGCCATAGTTTCAGGGTGACGAAGCGGCTCGCCCATATATGCCTGGCAGCTCACGATTAGTTTTCCACGCAGGGCCTCAATGGTTGGATGCACTCCCGCATCTTCGGAAGACAAAAGCATATCGGTCAAATATGGCTGCATTACAGTTCCTCTTCTTCGGTTTTTTCATTAAGAATAAGCTGGTCAAGCAGGAATTCTGCCGCACCAACAAGCGGGGCATGCGAACCCAGTTCAGCATCAACTATGGGCAGGTCAGCCTGTGCGTCGGGAATTTGGCGCTTGAAGCCTTGGCGAACAGCTGCACGCCAAGCGCTGCCAGAACCACTCACCACAGACCCGCCGATAACCACCATGTCAGGGTCAAGCAAGTTTGTAACACCAGCAATCGCTTCGCCTAAAGCAAGGCCAGCTTGCATAATCACCTTGTGAGCCAGGTCGTCTCCGTCAGCTGCGCGACGCGTTACCTCGGCACCATCAACCTTCTCGCCCGCAAGCTCGGCGTAACGAGCCTCAATGCCGCTACCAGAAGCAACAAGCTCCAAATGGCCGCTGCCACCGCAAACGCAAGGGATTCCGGTTGCCTGCGTGCAGGGCATATGGCCAATTTCGCCAGCAAAACCAAATCGACCGCGCAGCAACCTGCCGTGTGCGATAACAGCGCCGCCAACCCCTGTGCCGGCTGCAATCATGACACAGGTTTGCGCGCCTTGAGCAGCACCCCAACGCGCTTCACCAAGTGCATGCGCTTGCACATCGTTTACAACCGCAACTGGAAGGCCACTCGAAGCGCTCAGATGCTCTTTGACGGGTTGTCCTGTCCAGCCGGGCATAATCTCGTTCGCAAAGGCAATAGCGCCCGTTACAGCATCTACGCGCCCTGCAGTGCTAACACCAATGCCTACAACATCCATATTGCGCGCAGCAGCAACCTCTAGCAGGTTATCAACAACTTCGGAAGCAGTCGCTAAAACCGCTTCGCCACCACGCGACGCATCGGTTGCAACCGAGGTTTCAAATGTGACACTCGGCTGTTCATCGGCGTTATTGAAGCAAACCAAGCCACCGGCAATTTTTGTGCCACCGATATCAATTGCTCCAACGAGGAACGGGTAATCCATAACGCCTCCCTTTCCTTAACAATTCATTGCACCTATGGTAGCGCATCGCAGGGCTACATTGGCCGCCGACGTGCGCACATTCGGCAAAAATGAAACTGGGGCAAGCATGGCGCCCACCCCAGTTATGCAAGCTTAAAGCTCGCGTTGGTAATTACGCTTTCACAAACAGCTATTTGCGAATAGGAGCGTCTGCATCCATAAGGCCGGCCTTCTTCAGCACGGCAACAATGGCTTCGACATCTTCACCCTCAAGCGGCTGTACGGGCTCGCGCATCTGATTGGTGTTGAACACACCCATCTGCCACAGAGCCGTCTTAAATGCGCCAACGCCAGCACCAAAGCCAACCGTAGCCTTAACCACGCGAGTTAAGAACATCAAGCGAGCAAGGTGATCTTGAATTTCCTTCACGCGAGCCCAATCGCCAGCTTGGGCAGCACGCCACTGCTCAACGTAGCTTTCGGGATCAAGGTTAGCAAGACCAGGCACGCTACCGTCGCAACCAGCAAGGTAGCAGCCGTCAACGCACACCTCGTGGCCGGTGAGCAACTGTAGTGGATGACCTGCGTCTTCGTTTTCGAGAACAAGCCAACGGAAGCTTACGTCGTCGCCAGAAGAATCTTTCACACCCTGCAGCACGCCGTCTTTGCCCAGACGAACAAGCATGGTCGGATCAAGCTTGGTATGGACGCATACGGGCAGGTCGTAGGCGAAAAGCGGAAGATCGGTATTTTCGCGAATAGCGCGGAAGTGACGCTCAACTTCCTTTGGGCCACCAAGCGCATAGAACGGAGCGGTGGCCACAAGTGCGTCGACACCGTAGCCCTTAGCGCGTTTTGCCTGGTCAACAACACGTAGGGTTTCCATGTCAATAACGCCTGCAAGCACGGGCACGCGGTGGTTTACGATAGCAACCGCCTCTTGCAGCACGTGATAGCGCTGCGCGTCGGTTAGAAAGGCAACTTCGCCAGAAGAGCCTAAGAAAAACAAGCCGTCAACGCCGGCTTCGATCATACGGTTAATGGAACGCTCAAATGCTTCAAGGTCGAGCTGCTTTTTCTCGGTCAGCGGAATGACGACCGGGGGGATAACGCCGTGGAACGGAGATTCGCTCATAGTAGGTACCTTGCCTCTTTCATGTCGGTGAGCTTACAGTTTTCCAGAATAGACGCGCACGTAACCTTTCGTCAACGTGCAGTTTTAGCTTCCACAAACAAATGACTAAGCAAACAGCGCGCGGCCTCGCAAAATCACTTGCTTTAATGTCAAATCGCGGTCAAGAATTAATGCATCGGCAACATAGCCCGCAGCAATTGCGCCGCGGCTGTCAGCAATTCCTAGCGCGCGCGCCGGGTTGATAGTAGCCGCCGCAACCGCTTGTTCAAGCGGAATACCCATCTGCGTGACCGCCGTTTTCATGCAGGCGAACACATCGCTTACACTGCCAGCTAAGCTGCCATTTTCAATGGTTGCGCGGTTTTTGTTAACACGGAATAGCTGCCCGCCAAGTTCGTATTCGCCATCGCCTAAACCACAGGCACGTAGGCTGTCGCTGATAAGAATCATACGGTTGGCGAACAGGCTAAATGCAAGGCGAACCATAGCTGGGTGGATATGCACGCCATCAGCGATGATTTCAGCCATCACATCGTCGCGCTCACAACCAGCAGCAATAGGGCCCGGGTCGCGATGATGCAGCGATGGCATCGCGTTATACAAGTGGGTCATATGTCGCGCGCCCGCTTCAAAAGCTGCTCGTGCATCGTCGTAGGTTGCGCAGGTATGCGCAACCGAAACGCGCACACTGTCGGATACTTCGCGAATGAAATCTAGGTTGCCAGGTTGCTCGGGCGCAACATCGACAAGCTTGATAAGGCCGCATGCCGCATCTTGCAAGCGAGCGAATTCAGCTGCGTCAGCCCCCCGCACAAACGCTGGGTTCTGCGCGCCTACTTTATCGGGCGCAATGTAAGGGCCTTCTAGGTTGATGCCAACAATGGCCGCTTCGTCATCAGGTGTCGCATGTGCTGCAATCGAAGACACAATGGGTATCAAACGCTCTTCTGGAAGCGTCATGGTAGTCGGACAAATGGCGGTTACGCCACGTGTTGCCTCATAACGCGCGATTGCCGCAATGCCCTCGTCGGACGCATCACAAAAATCGTGACCCATTGCGCCGTGAAAATGCACATCAATAAGCCCTGGAATAACATAACAGCCCGAAGCATCAATATCGTCGTCGCACTTGACTGCCGCAGCGCACGAGACAGCCGCAAAACGGTCGCCTTCAATTGCGACATCGCACTCAGAGAACCCTTCCCCATCAAAAACAGAGCCGCCGACGATTCTCATGAATTCCTCCTTTGCTGCAAGCGCTTGTTACACCTGTAAGTAATAACGCTTACAGAAGCGAGCCTGCTTCAGCATCAAGCACAACCGTTACGTTTGGGTGCAGTTGCAAAATGCTCGCCGGGACCTGTGGAGTTACCGGACCAAAGAAGGCGTCATGCACGATTTGTGCCTTATCGGCACCACTGGCAACCACCAACACTGCACGTGCGCGCATGATAGTGCCAACGCCCATGGTGTAGGCCTCACGCGGCACTTCGTCGGCAGAAGCAAACAGGCGGCTGTTTGCATTAATGGTGCTTTGGGTAAGCTCAACTTTATGGGTGTATACAGGGAATTCGTCGCACGGCTCATTGAACCCAATGTGGCCATTATGGCCAAGGCCCAACAGCTGCAAATCAATTCCACCTGCATCAGAAATTGCATCCTCGTAGTCAGCGCAAGCGGCCTTATCATCAGCATTGGCTCCATCGGGCACATGCGTAGCCTCAGGGCATACATCGACATGGTCAAACAGGTTTTGCTGCATGAAATAGCGATAGCTCTGATCGTGATCAGGAGCAAGACCGCGATATTCATCCAAATTGAAGGTTTCCACACCTTCAAAACTGATACGACCATCCTCGTAATCTTCTACCAGGCATTTGTACAGGCCAATCGGTGTGGAACCCGTGGCCAAACCAAGCGTAGAAGCTGGGTCGACAATAAGCTGTGCGGAAATCAAATCGGCCGCGCGACGGCTCATTTCTTCGTAGGTTTCTTCAATAAACAGCTGCATGAAATCCCTTTCTAAACTTGCAACTTAAAATGCGTCATGTTATGTCCAGAATTGAACCGCTTCAACAACATCTTGGTATATCCATGGGTAAATCTCAGAAACCCAACCGGTTTCCGGAGCAAAACCCACAAGCCAGCTATACACAACCGAAATAGCCACCACGCAAATCAGCCCCTTCATCAACAGGGTGCGCGTGGTGCCAGCCAGCATATTCTCATTGACAATGAATATCAGCAGCACCGCCGGCGCCAAGAACAGGAAGCTAAAGTCAGCAAAGTAACGCTGCAAGATGCCAGCCATCTCTGCATCAAGAATAGCGAGCAGCACGCCACCGGCAAGCATTGCGATAATCACGCCTGCGATTGTACGAGTTGAACGCGTGCGGAATCGCAGCGCCAAAATACGCTTTGCGAACGGCAAAACCCACAGCACGGGCAAGCAAACCAAAATGCCACCGAAGGTGACCTCTTTGATGGTTTGCCCCAAATACGTTGTGTCGAACTGAGCCGCCTGCACAAACGGGAATACGCCTGTCACCGTAGGCAATTGCAAGAAGTACGCAAATAGCGCCGGAGCCAAACGACCAATGTTCCAGCCGCGCTTAGTCATGTCGTTTACCGTAAGGTTATAATTCGCGCCGAAATCGGTGAAACTACCGAAGCGAGCACGGTTGTACAGCATAATGCCCGCAGCAACCACAAGGTACGGAGCAATCAAACAGGCAAACTCTAGGGCACCGCGCTTGGTTAAAATCTTCTTCTTTGTAATGTAGGAACGCCAGAACAGCGGGAAGGCCACAAGCGATATCACCAGCAGCTGCGGGCGACACCCTGCCACAAGCGCCATACACAAACTGCCAGCCAAATACCATCCGCAGGGGCGCTCGGACGCACGTCCGCGCATCCAGAAGTACAAACCCCATACCGAAAATGCCAGCGCAAGTGAAATTGGTAGCGAATAGAAGGTTGGGAATTTCAGAAGGTACAAAATACCGCAGCACATGACCAAGGGAATCTGCAGCAGCAAATACAAACCAAGCGACACGCGTTTGAAGTGGTAGCGGGCAAATCGGTCAAGCAATGCCGAGCACCCGAGCACAAACATGATGACCGCGAATAGCACACCCATTGCCGTGGGGAAATCGGCCCCAGTAATAAGCAAGCAGGGCAAGTAGAACAGCAGTACCGGCACTACGCCAAAGTAGACGTAATACTTGCCATCGTGATACGCAACGTCAAACAGGTATTCCTCGCCTGTTTCTTTCTGAAGTTCGTCACGCGCACCCTTGTCGTAGGGGTCTTCCATATTTTGCAACCACTCGGGCGGCGTTTCATCTAAGTACAGCTGACCCTTCGTCATAGCGCGCGCCAGTTCGGCATACTGCTGCGAGTTCTTACCGCCAACCTGGTATGAATTCACAATGCTCGTGCCGTCCCATGAGCCCGAATTGTATGTAGCCGTTGCAATGCCGACCATGTTCGAACCCATAAAGAAATACGAGCTTAGAAGCACAATTTCAATAGCCACCGCACAGATGATTCCCGCCTTTGATTTGCCGGGGTCACTTACGATACCAATACGATAAATCGCCGACTTCGGGCGGAAGATAAACGCTAACGCCAAAACACCAAGCACAAGCAAGAACCGCGTCGTATTGAAATTAAAGGGTTCACGTGCATTAATGGCCACATCGGACAAAATTACCGGGTAGGTAATATCGTCACCAGAAATAGTGATTTTTAGATTCTTGACCAGGCCTGTTGTATTTAAGTTAATGAATTCGCTTTCATCACACAGCGTATTGAGCTCAACATCAGGCACGCCAATGGTGTACTCGGTTGTATCGAAATAGGTCTGATGCGCCTCGTCGGTGAACTGAATTTTCACTGTCAACTGCTGCGCTGCCTGCCGATAGTCGAAATTCAACCACAGGTTATGCACTTCAGCATTGAGGTTTGTGAATTCAATAACGTGGTTCGCCTCAGTGATGCGATACTGCTCGTCAGTTGTTTGCGTTAAGGTCAGGCGGTTATTCAGGTTTGTGGTACTGTAGCCCGCCGTACGGAAATAGTTAATATTGAACAGAAATGTTTCCAGCAAAAGCGCAATAAGCACCAAGACAAGCGTGCTTTTTAGCACGTGTTTTACGGTGTGACCATGATAGAGCATCAGGTCTTTCAGTGCGTACTGTATATTTCTGCAAAGTGTTCGCATAACTGTTGCGAAATTATACGTGAAAAATAAAGGATGGGGTAGCATCTACCCCATCCTTTCAAATGCAAACTATGTAAATAGGTGCGCTTATAGCTTACAGGCCCAGCGCTCCTTTAGCTTACAGACCCAGCGTTTGCTTAACCTCAGCGAAAACCACTTCAGGGTCACGATCGCCATCGATAGTGACAAGCTTGTCGCAACCACGATAGTAGTCAATCAACGGAGACGTGGACTTCTCGTACACGTTAAGGCGATTGCGAACCGTAGCCTCGTTGTCGTCGTCACGCTGATACATTTCGCCACCGCACTCAGGACATGCAGCGTCAGCAGCAGAGCCGATGTGGCCGCATTCCTTGCACAGACGACGAGAAGTCAGACGCTTTACGATAACCTCAGCGTCAACATCAATAAGCAGAGCTGAATCAAGCGGACGCTCGAGTTCTGCAAGCATGGTGTCAAGAGCCACAGCCTGAGTAGTGGTGCGCGGGAAGCCGTCAAGGATAACGCCCTTAGCGGTATCAGGTTCCTGGATACGCTCTTTCATCAGGTCGATAATCAAATCGTCAGGCACCAACTCGCCTGCGTCCATGTAGCTTTTGGCCTTCACGCCAAGCGGAGTTTGATTCTTTACGGCAGCGCGCAAAATGTCGCCTGTAGAAATATGGCACATGCCGCATTCAGCAACAAGCTTAGCTGCCTGAGTGCCCTTACCGGCGCCAGGTGCGCCCAGCAATACGATGTTCATGAATTGCACCTTTCAATATCGAAGATAATGCTTTGTCATTGTAACAAAAAAGAGGGCCCGCGAAGGCCCTCTCATAAGTCTACCGCATGATTCCTTATTTAAAGAATCCATCGTAGTTGTGCATCTTCAGCTGGCTTTCAACCTTAGACATAGTGTCGAGTGCAACGCCAATCATGATAAGGATTGACGTGCCACCGAAAGCCTGAATCAGCTGGTTGTTCGTAAAGAAGAACAAGATGGAAGGCACAACAGCAATAAGTGCGATAAAGATGCCACCAGGCAACGTCACGCGATGCAACACGTTTTTGATGTAAGTGACCGTAGCAGAGCCCGGACGAACACCCGGGATAAAGCCGCCCTGCTTACGCAGATTGTCGGCAGTTTCCTCGGGGTTGAACACCATTGACGTGTAGAAGTATGCGAAGAACACGATGAGTACCAGAGTAAGAATCCAGTTAACCCAACCAGTTGAAATCGCATTAGCGAAGGCGTTGAGCCAATCGACGTTGAACAGCGCCGCAAGCTGAGCCGGGAAGTAAATCAGGCAGCTTGCGAAGATGATCGGGATAACGCCAGCAGCATTAACCTTCAACGGGATGTAGGTGGACTGGCCACCCATCATCTTGCGACCCTGTACGCGCTTTGCATAGTTAACCGGGATGCGGCGCTGAGCGCGCTCGACAAAGATAATTGCCGGGATGCACAGCAGCACAACAACCAGGATAAGCAGCGTGATAGCAAGACCCATACCGAAATCGGACTCCAGGTTGATGGAGCTAAAGATTGCGGAAGGCACACGCGAAACAATGGATACGAAGATGATAAGGGACATGCCATTACCAACACCGCGCTGAGTGATAAGTTCGCCCATCCACATGATGAATGCCGTACCAGCAACAAGCGTAAACACAACCAGGAAGTCGGTCAGAAGTTCGGGAACCTCGCTAGAGAAGACGACACCGTACTGGGCCGACTTGAACAGCAGCAGGTAGCCGATAGCGTTGATCAGACCAAGGCCGAGCGTAAGGTAACGCGTGACCTGGGTGATCTTGCGGCGACCAGTTTCGCCTTCCTTTGCCCAACGACCAACTGCCGGAATAACACCCTGCATCAGCTGCATGATAATGGATGCGGTGATGTAAGGCATGATGCCGAGCGAGAACACCGAGAAGTTAGAAAGTGCACCACCGGTGAACAGGTCGAGCATGGTCATGGAAACGCCGGAATCTTGGAACGAGTTCGCAAATTCATGGAACGGGATACCGGGAACCGGCACATATGCACCAAAGCGATAGAGCGCCAGAATGGCAAGCGTAAAGAGAATTTTCTTACGCAGCTCAGGAACTTTGAATGCCTCAACGATGGAGCTTAGCAAGGCTCTTCGACCTTTCCTCCGGCCGCTTCAATTTTGGCCTTAGCAGAAGCGGACACCTTATCAACCTTAACCGTGAGTGCCTTGGTGATTTCACCGTCGCCAAGCACCTTTACCAGAGCGTCTTCGTGCTTGATGATGCCCTTAGCAACCAAAGATGCGCCGTCGACAACGTCGCCAGCCTCGAAGTTTGCATCAAGACGAGAAACGTTCACGGGCAGGTATTCAACACGATTGATGTTGCGGAAACCAGGCAGCTTCGGCAGACGACGAGCCAGAGGAGTCTGGCCACCTTCGAAGCCAGCGCCCTTGCCGCCACCAGCACGAGACTTCTGACCGTTCATACCACGACCAGCAGTTTTGCCGGTACCAGACGCGGGGCCACGGCCAACGCGCTTGCGGTTTTTACGAGAGCCCTCAGCAGGCTTTAAGTCCTTAAGTTCCATTTTCTTCTCCTTGAAGACGCTTTTTACCGGGCCATGTGCCCAGTGTCGACAGCTCGCCGTCGACAAACTTCCAATACGCTGATTGGCGCACCAGCTAGCTAGCGCGCCAATCGATTATTCTACCTTAGCTAGAATAGTTTGCCAAGGTTGAATTTCAACTATGAAGAGGTTTAGATCTCTTCAACCTCGACCAGATGCTTGACCTTGAAGATCATGCCGCGAACAGACTCGTTGTCAACCTGCTCAACGGAACGGCCGATTTTGCCAAGGCCCAGAGCCTTCAGAGTGGCCAGCTGGTCTTTCTTGTAGCCGATGGAGCTTTTCACCTGCGTGACACGCAGCGTTTTCTTTGCGTCAGCCATGGTTTGTTACTCCTTCCAGCCATAGATCTTAGCAACGGACATGCCACGACGCTCGGAAACAGCTTCAGGGCTCTGCATTTCCTTGAGGCCTTCAGCGGTTGCCTTAACGACGTTCATAACGTTGTCGGTGCCAAGAGACTTGCACAGAACGTTCTCGACGCCAGCGAGCTCGAGCACGGCACGAGCAGCGCCACCAGCGATAACGCCGGTACCAGGAACAGCGGGCTTGATAAGCACGCGGCCGGCACCATATTCGCCGATGATTTCATGCGGCAGGGTTTTCTCGTCGGTCAGCGGAATGGAGAACATGTTCTTCTTCGCATCCTCGACACCCTTCTTGATGGCAATCGGCACTTCCTGGGACTTGCCCATGCCAATACCGACATTGCCCTTGCGATCGCCGACGACTACCAGTGCGGTCAGACCAAAGCGGCGACCACCCTTGACAACCTTCGACACGCGGTTGATGTAAACGACGCGCTCTTCGAGCTCGGGAGCGGCGGCGTCTTGCTTGTTATTGCGAGCCATAGACTAAATCCCTTCTAGAATTTCAAACCGGCTTCGCGAGCAGCCTCGGCCAAAGCCTTGACACGCCCGTGATACAGGTTGCCACCACGATCGAATACGACCTCAGTGATGCCGCATTCCTGAGCCTTCTTGCCGACGATTTCGCCAAGAGCGGTTGCGCCCTCAACGTTAGCGCCAGACTTGCCCGTGGCCTTGAAATCAGGGCCTAGGGTGGAGACGCCGCACAGGGTTTTGCCTGCAACGTCGTCGACGAACTGCACGTAAATGTTGTTGTTGCTACGCGTCACGCAAAGACGGGGACGCTCCGGAGTACCGGAGATCTTACCGCGCACGCGACGATGGCGACGGGCCAGCGCAGCTTGCTTTTTCTGAAACTTGTTCATGGGTAATCCCTTCGATCAGTTACGCTTGCGCGCTATTCCTTGCCAGCCTTGCCGACCTTGCGACGCACGTACTCGCCCTCATAGCGAATACCCTTGCCCTTGTAGGGTTCGGGCTTGCGCCATGCGCGAACGTTTGCAGCCACCTGGCCGACCTGTTCTTTGCTAATGCCGTTAACGACGATTTCAGTCTGGCTCGGAACCTCGAAGGTGATGCCTTCGGGGCACTCCATAACAACCGGATGAGAGAAGCCAAGCTGCATTTCAAGGTTCTTGCCCTTAAGAGCAGCACGGTAACCAACGCCGACCAGCTGAAGCTTCTTCTGATAGCCGTTGCTGACGCCTTCGACCATGTTGGCGATAAGCGTACGAGTAAGACCGTGCAGGCTCTTAGCCTCACGGGAGTCGTCGGGGCGAGACACGACAATTTCAGTGCCTTCAACCGCGATGGACATCATCGGGTCGAATTCGCGGGTCAATTCGCCTTTGGGGCCCTTAACCGTAACAGTGCTGCCGTCAACCTTGACTTCAACACCAGCAGGAACGGTAACGGGCATTTTGCCGATACGAGACATACCTTTTACCTTCCTTTCCTACCAGATGTACGCGATAACCTCGCCGCCGATGCCCTTTTTGCGAGCATCGCGGTCAGCCATCACGCCGTTAGACGTCGAGATGATAGCGGTACCAAGGCCACCGAGCACGCGAGGCAGCTCGTCCTTGCCAGCGTAAATACGCAGGCCAGGCTTGGAGATGCGCTTAATGCCACGAATGGTTTTAGCCTTTTTGTCGCCATACTTAAGAGTGATTTCGAGGGTTGCGCGGGGGTCGCCAGCGACGACCTCATAACCTGCGATATAGCCCTCTTCCTGCATGATGCGGGCGATTTCCACGAGCTTCTTGCTCGAGGGCATCGAGACCGTAGCCTTGCCAGCAGAGTTAGCGTTACGCACACGCGTAAGCATATCTGCGATAGGGTCAGTCATCGTCATAGTGAGTTTCTCCTTTGGTTCTAGATGAGCCGATCAGTTCGGTTCGGATATTGCCCTTAGCAACCCCGCCTGAACTGTGGCACACCCGTACGTACCTACTTGGGGCCTACCAAGAAGCCTTGGTCACGCCGGGCAGCTCGCCTTTGTTAGCCAGCTCGCGCAGACAAACGCGGCACAGGCCAAACTTACGGTAGTAAGCGCGCGGACGTCCGCAACGCGTGCAGCGGTTGTGCTGGCGCGTGGAGAACTTCGGCTCGCGCTCGCTCTTGGCGATCATCGATTTCTTTGCCATGCAAATCCTTCTTTCTTGTTTCTAAGCCTGCCTACTTAACAGGCTTTAAACTGCCTGCAGGATGGCCGGCAAGCCATCCTTACGGTTACAAAGGGTTAGTCGCGATCCTTGAACGGGAAGCCCAGAGCGTTCAGCAGAGCGAAAGCCTGGTCGTTGTCGGATGCGGTGGTAACGAACGTGATGTCCATACCGCGGGTGCGGTCGACCTTGTCGTACTCGATTTCCGGGAAGATCAGCTGTTCGGTGATGCCGAGGGTGTAGTTACCGCGGCCGTCGAAAGCAGTCGGGGAAATACCACGGAAGTCGCGGACGCGCGGCAGAGCCGTAGCCAGCAGACGGTCGAGGAATTCCCACATACGGTCGCCACGCAGGGTGACCTTGCAGCCAATAGCCTGGCCCTCGCGGATGTGGAAGCCAGCGATGGACTTCTTAGCGCGGGTCACGCAAGGCTGCTGACCGGTGATAACGCGCAAATCGTTGACTGCGCTATCGAGCAGCTTGTGGTCGGAAGCAGCAGCGCCAACACCCATGTTGACAACGATTTTCTCAAGGCGCGGAACCTTGTTGACGTTGTCGAGGGAAAGTTCGGACTGAAGCTTGGAGACCAGTTCGTTTTTGTACTTCTCTTTGAGACGAGGAGTAGTCATGTTTTTGCTTTCCTTTCGATGAATTAAACGCAGGATTTCCGACCCTGCGTCCCTTAAGCACCTTACTCAAGGGTCATATCTTAATGAAGTGGCCCCGACAAGAGCGGGGCTCCTTCAAATAAGAACAACTAATCGATGTCCTTGCCGCACTTCTTGCAGACGCGGACCTTCTTGCCGTCACCATTGACATGGTGAGAAACGCGGGTCGGCTTCTTGCATGCCGGGCAGATAACCATGACGTTAGAGACATGGATAGGAGCCTCGGTAGACATGATGCCACCCTGAGGGTTCTGCTGAGTCGGACGCATGGCCTTCTTGACCACGTTTACCTTCTCGACAACCACGCGCTGCTTGCTCGGGAGTGAACGCAGGACTTCGCCCTCTTTGCCCTTGTCCTTGCCGGACAGAACGCGAACGGTATCGCCCTTCTTAATGTTCATGCTGTTCATTGCGAATAACCCCCTTTACAGCGTTTCCGGTGCCAAGGACACGATCTTCATGTACTTCTTCTCACGGAGCTCACGTGCAACAGGCCCGAAGATACGGGTGCCGCGCGGAGCGCCGGAGGCGTCGATCAGAACAGCAGCGTTCTGGTCGAATTTGATGTAGCTACCGTCGTTGCGACGAACTTCCTTCTTGACGCGCACGACGACACAGCGCACAACGTCACCCTTCTTAACAGCGCCATTAGGCATAGCCTCTTTAACGCTGCAGATGATCACGTCGCCCAGGCCCGCATAACGGCGCTTAGAGCCGCCGAGGACCTTGATGCACTGCACCTTGCGAGCACCGGAGTTGTCGGCGACCGCGAGCATGGTTTGCATCTGGATCATTGTTTCAACCTATCTTTCAATCGATATCTGACGGGATCTAAGAAATGCCTATTTGGCCTTTTCAATGATCTCGACCAGACGCCAGCGCTTCATCTTGGACAGCGGGCGGGTCTCCATGATGGAAACGGTATCGCCGACGCCGGCCTCGTTGTTCTCGTCATGTGCGTGGAACTTCTTGGTGGTCGTCATCATCTTTTTGTAAACCGGATGAGGCTTGCGCTCGCTGACCTTGACCACGATGGTCTTGTCGTTGCTGGCGCTGACCACGATGCCCTGGCGGACTTTACGCGTATTACGCTCTTCGCTCATAGTATCAAACCTTCCTTTATGCGCTCAGCTCACGGGCGCGCATCTCGGTCTGGATGCGAGCGATGTCCTTCTTGACCTGCTTCACGCGTGCGGTGTTGTCAAGCTGGCTCGTTGCCATCTGGAAGCGCAGGTTAAAAAGTTCTGCGCGGGCTTCCTTGAGTTTAGCCTGCAGATCGTCGGCAGACAGCTCACGAATTTCTGCTGTTTTCATTTACTCCTGCCCTTCCGTTTCCTTGGTGACAATCTTGCACTTGATGGGCAACTTGTTGATAGCAAGACGCAGAGCCTCACGAGCCGTGTCCTCATCGACGCCGTCGATTTCGAACATGATACGGCCGGGCTTTACAACTGCTACCCATGCCTCGGGGTTACCCTTACCAGAACCCATGCGGGTTTCAGCAGGCTTCTTGGTGATCGGCTTGTCCGGGAAGATGGTGATCCAGACTTTACCGCCACGCTTCATGCAACGAGTCATTGCAATACGAGCAGCCTCGATCTGGCGGTTGGTGATCCAGTGAGCTTCGAGCGCCTGGATGCCCCAAGAGCCATGATTCAGACGAGTACCGCCCTTTGCGCGGCCCTTCATGGAACCACGCTGCACCTTACGGTGCTTGACGCGCTTAGGTACGAGCATTACTTGCGCCCCCTCTCATTGCGGTCGCCACGACGAGAACGGCTCGGGCGGGAGTTGCCCTCGAGTGCCGGCTGCGGAGCCTTCTGGCCGGGCAGCACTTCGCCGTGATAAATCCAAACTTGGATGCCGATTGCGCCCATCTGAGTGCGGGCGGTGCAGACACCGTAATCAACCTTTGCACGAAGGGTGTGCAGCGGCACACGGCCTTCGCGATACCACTCGCGGCGGGAAAGTTCCGCGCCACCGAGACGGCCGGAGCACTGGATACGAATACCCTTAGCGCCGGACTTGCGTGCAGACTGAACAGCCTTGCGCATTGCGCGACGGAAAGCCACACGGCCTTCGAGCTGTTCGGCTACAGACTGAGCAACCAGGGTGGCATCGAGTTCGGGGCGCTTGACCTCGACAACCTCGATGTTAACCGGGCCGTCGGCCACCTTTTCAAGCTTCTTGCGAAGAGCGTCGATTTCTGCGCCCTTCTTGCCGATCACAACACCCGGACGGGCGGTGGTCACGATGACCTTGATCTTGTCGCCAGCGCGCTCGATCTCTACCTTAGAGACGGCGGCACGGGCCAGCTGCTTGTCCAAAAACTTCCTGATGGCCAAGTCGTTTGCCAGGTTCTTGGCATAGTCTTTGTCGGCGTACCAGCGGCTGCGCCAATCTTCGGTGATGCCGAGACGGAACCCGGTAGGGCTTACCTTCTGACCCATAGACTTTATGCCTCCTCTCGCGGTGCGACGATGATGGTGATGTGGCTGGTGCGCTTGCGGATACGTGCAGCGGAACCCTTAGCACGCGGACGGATGCGCTTGAGCGTGGGGCCTTCGTCAACGTAGGCCGTCTTCACGACGAGCGTTTCCGGGCGCACATGGTGCAGGTTTTCTGCATTTGCCACTGCGGAGTTCAGCGTCTTCATGACGACTTCCGCGCAGGCGCGATCGCAGAATTGCAGGATTTCCTGGGCAGCCGGAACGGACTTGCCGCGGACGAGATCTACAACGATGCGAGCCTTACGGGGCGAAACTCGAACGAAACGAGCGATTGCTTTAGCTTCCATGATTCACCCCTTCTTATTTCTTGCCTTTGTCGGCGGAATGACCCTTAAAGGTACGGGTCGGGGCGAATTCGCCCAGCTTGTGGCCGACCATAGATTCAGTAACATACACCGGCACGTGCTTGCGGCCATCATGTACGGCGATGGTGTGACCCACCATTTCCGGGAAGATGGTGCTGGCGCGAGACCAGGTCTTGATGACGTTCTTCTCGCCGGCCGCGTTCATCTTCTCGATACGCTCGAGAAGGCGAGGCTCAACGAAAGGACCTTTCTTCAAACTTCTGCTCACTATTACTCCTTAACGCTTAGCGCTACTTCTTGCGGCGGCGGATGATCAGGCGGCTAGAGGCCTTCTTCGGGTTACGCGTACGATGACCCTTGGTGGGAACACCCCAGGGGCTGACAGGGTGACGGCCAGAAGTCTTGTTCTTGCCTTCGCCACCGCCATGGGGGTGGTCAACCGGGTTCATGACCGTACCACGAACCGTCGGACGAATGCCGCGCCAACGATTACGGCCGGCTTTGCCGATCGTGAGGTTGGAGTGTTCCGCATTGCCGACCTCGCCGATAGTGGCGCGGCAGGTGAGCAGAACGCGACGCATCTCAGAAGAGGGCATGCGCAGGATGGCGTACTTGCCTTCCTTGCCCATCAGCTGGATGGAAGTGCCAGCGGAGCGCGCAAGAGCTGCGCCTTTGCCGGGCTGAAGTTCCACAGCGTGGATAAGCGTACCAACCGGGATGGAGCTTAAGGGCATTGCATTGCCAGGCTTAATGTCTGCACCGGTACCGGATACGACAGCATCGCCAACCTTCAGACCCTTCGGATGAAGGATGTAGCGCTTCTCGCCGTCTGCATAGTGCAGAAGAGCGATACGAGCAGAGCGGTTGGGGTCGTACTCGATGGTAGCAACCTTGGCAGGTACGTCGTCCTTGTTGCGCTTGAAGTCGATAACACGATAACGACGCTTAACGCCGCCGCCCTGATGGCGAACAGTGATGCGACCGTTGTTGTTGCGACCCGCTTTTTTGTTCAGCGGCGCAAGCAGGGACTTTTCCGGCGTGTCGCAGGTGATTTCGGCTTTGTCCGAAACCGTCTGGAAACGACGACCGGGGCTTGTGGGCTTGTACTGCTTGACTCCCATTTCAAACCTTTCCTTTTTCGGATTCCCGCTCGCACGCCTCACCGTGCACCGGAAACCCTTCCTACATAAAGTGGATTAGCGATTGCCAAATGATGCTCGTTTGAGGCCGAACATCTTGACTCCGTCAATCCACGCGCCCGGGTGTATCCATACGTCACCAGACGCAACTGGACATTATACGTGCCACGAATCGCGGCTTCAAGAAGTATTTTTCGAAACGAAAAGTGCCCACAACCTGCACACAAGCACAGGTTATAGGCACGAAAAAGCAAAAGAATTGAAAGTGTGATGCGACGTGTAGTTAGACCGTACGACCACGATGCGCGGCACTACCAACGCAAGGTTGCCTTCAAGCGAGCAGGGTTCAACAACAGGTCGCACGCATCGCAGGGGTTAGTCACCACGATGTCGGCATGAGCTAGAAGGCCAGCGCACGCCCCTTCCCCACCTATTACTACTATAGAAAGCGCTGCGGCATCGAACATTTCTGCATCATTGAACCCGTTGCCAACACAAACTACGCCCCCATCAAGTGCTTCAACAATGGCGCGCTTTTCCGGAGCAGCAGGGCCTGTTGGAAACGTTTCGACCGTAGCACCTGTTTTGGCGCATGCGTCCCGAGCAGTGCCAAACGTATCGGCGGTAAGTACGTGCACAGACACGCTCTCGCTCAAACGTCGCATGCAATCGGCTACACCACTGACCAAGGCACCATCTTTAGCAATGGTTCCATTGAAGTCGAAAACGACATGGGCCACTTCAAGTGGATCGCGCCCGGGAATATCAATGGTAATCACAGCAGGTCTCCTCCATATAAGGGTGCCAGCACATCATTTTGATGCTGATTGAATAGCGCATCTGCGCTACCTTGCCAGAATATTGTGCCTGTGTTCATGCATATCACCTTATCAGCAAGACGACGCGCCTGCGCAAGATTATGCGTCACAATAACAACTGCACGCGAAGTAGCCACCTCACGTAAAACCTCTTCGATAGCCTTACCCGACGCGACATCGAGCGCACTGCAGGGTTCGTCTAATAAAAGCACCTCGGGCGAACACGCAAGAACACGCGCAATACAAAGGCGCTGCTGCTGGCCGCCCGAAAGTGCAAGCGCACTACGGCGAATATCACCAGCAAGTTCATCGTAAAGTCCAACCAGCCTAAGCTGCTCAGTTACGATGCGTGCAATTTCTTTTCGCGAAACACCGCGAGAACGAAGCGCATAGGCGACATTGCGTTCGACAGAAAAAGGAAAGGGTGTGGGCTTTTGCATAACCATGCCAACACGTCCGCGAAGAGTATCCACAGGAATACTCGTAGTATCTTTGCCATCAAGCAAGATGGTGCCTGACATACAAGCGCCATCCACTAAGTCGATAGTTCGGTTCAAGCACGAGAGCAGCGTGGATTTGCCGCAACCCGAAGGTCCGATAATTGCAGTTATGCCACGAGCGGGGATTTCAACATCTATTCCGTCAAGTGCCGCATGTGAGCCATACGAAGCGTTTAGCCCTTGCACCGTGATGACAGATTCTACGACTTGTTCCATCTTGCTTTCCTTATATAAGAGTAGGCATACACGATACTATTGCACACAAGCACCAGCGCCATAAGCACGAAAGCTGTTGCATATACCTGAGGAATTGTGTTTCCCTGCGCAAGCATTAAGTATAGATGCAGCGGTAATGACATTGCAGGCGAATCGACTCCGGTTGGGACAGGCGCAAATGCAACACCTCCCGTAAAGATAAGCGGAGCTGCAGCGCCAAGTGCATACAACGCACCAAGTACGATTGCCCCGGAAACTTCGCCAACGCAATACGGCCAAACGAGCTTGCGAAACGTGTACATGCGCGATACACCAAGAGAAGCGGAAGCTGCAGCTAAATCTTCGGGGAATTCGCGGAAAGCCTTTTCGACACGAACTTCGATAAACGGGATGATCATAAGCGCAAGCGCCACGCCACCTGCTAAAACACAGCGACCAAGGCCTGCATCTCGTACCAACACCGCGTATGCGAACAAGCCCATCACGATTGAAGGGGCACCTGCCGCAACCGAAATGACACGGCCAACAATGCGCGCGGGCCATACGCATCGCGCAAGGAACACGCGCCAGATTGCCACACCTAAAGAGAGCGGAACGGCAAACACAAGCGCACAGCCGGTAAACCAGAGGCTTCCCATAATGGCGGGGAAAATGCCGCCTTCGCTACCTAGCACCGCACCTGACGGAGCTTCGGTCAAAAACTCCCAGGAAATACAGCCTGCACCCTGCCAAAACACGTAGCCAAACAAAAACGCAATGACGCCGATGATGCAAGCGATGCCCGCATACGCCCACACACGAACGGCAATGCCGCCCGCGCGGCCGCAAACCCACATGCCACCTCGTACACCGCGCCCTTGCAGACGCGCCACAATGTGGCGTTGCAATGCTGCAGACACCACGTCAATAACAAGTACGATGGCCAGCAACACAAAACCGGCAGCAAACAGCGCATGCATATGTGTGCTACCTGATTCTGCTGTACCCATTTCAAGCGCAATAAGCGATGCGATAGTTTCGCTTTTACCAAGCAATGTGGGGAATAAATTTGCATTGCCAACAACCATCATGACCGCCATGGTTTCACCCATCGCACGAGCGAAAGCACACATGACCGAGGGCCACAAAAGTCGCCACGACACCGGCAGAACAATGGCGTAGGCGCAGTGCCACTTCCCCACCCCAAGAGCACTTGAGGCTTCGGCATAACGTTCACGCACACCAAGCATTGATTCAGTCATAGTAGAAACCATGAAAGGAACCACCATAACAGCAAGCACAATTCCAGCAGCAAGCACACAGTTTCCGTTTGGCAAACCCGCATCAGTGAATGCCTTCACAACCACTGTCAGGCCAATGAAGCCATACACAACCGAAGGAATGCCAGCTAGCAAGTCGATGAAACTGCATAGAAGACCACGAAGGCGAGCTGAGCACGCACACGAAAGGAACAGCGCTGCGCCAACAGAGACAACAAACGCAATAAGCAGCGCAACAAGCGACACCAGAAGGCTCGCTGCGATAAAGTTCGCAATGCCAAAGGTGGCGCCTGAGCCGGTGAAATCAACCGGCATCCATTCATGCCCGAGCAAAAAGTTGTCAACGCCGATATCGGTTACCACAGGCCAGGCCTGAACAGCAACCGTGATAAGCACCGCCGCAAGCGCCGCCACAGCACCAGCCGCAAGCACATAAACGAGCCCCGAACGCAGGCGATCCGCCCACGCGATGCGCGGACGGACCGTTGGCAATTCTGCTGTTGCTAAACGTTTCACCTGTTAAAAGCTTATTTCACCGTGAAAGAGGGAATGTAGCCGTTTGCGACAATGGCATCATAGCCAGTCTGCGAATAAATGTAGTCGATGAAGGACTGCTCAGAAGAAGTAGGCTCGCCCTTGCCGACGAACATGACCGGACGCTGAATGGTATAGGTGCCGGCAATGATATTAGCTTCAGTAGCTTCCACGCCGTCAACCTTCATGGCAACAAGCTTGGTGCCGTTGGCGTTTGCCTTGTTGTAAGCGCCAAAGCCAGCATAGCCGATAGCCCACTTGTTATTAGCAATGTTGGTAGCAAGCTCGGTCATCGAAGCGGACTGCGTAGCAGAATCGGTAACCTTGCTGTCGCCCATAACGGACTTCTGGAAAACCTCGTAGGCGCCACCGGACAGGTCGCGGATGTATACCTGAATCTGCTCAGCGGGCAGCGAAGAGTCAACCTGATCCCACGTGGTGATTTCACCAGCGAAGATCTTGCGGATGGTGTCGGTGGACATGTTATCGATAGTACCAACGATGGGGTTTTCTGCGTTCACAGAAACGGTCAGAGCGTCTTTAGCAACCTCGTATTCCTTATAATCGCCAAGCTTTTCCTTCTCGGAGTCCTTCAGCGTGCGGGCAACCATGCCAAAGTCGCAAGTACCTTCCTCAAGTGCGCTCACGCCAACGCCTGAACCACCAGGAGCAACATAGATAGAGATGTTCTTTTCGGGATAGGAAGAATCAACCTTGTTCCACTTTTCGTACTGATCAGTAAACGAAGATGCCAGAGAAGACATGATCGGGTAGAGCGAGGTAGAACCGCAGAACATGATGGAAGACTTAAAGTCGCTTGAAGTCTGCGTAGTAGAGCTTGAGCTAGAAGAGCTGCCAGAATTGCTAGAGCTCGAAGAATTATTCGACGAGCAGCCAGCCAAAAGGCCGCAGCTCAGCGCTGCAACAAGCACTGCAGCTACAACCGCGCGCAGAGTGCGGCTGTTCTTGATTTCCTGTTTTGCCATGAAGGGTTCCTTTCTTTTCCCTGCAAAAACACGCGAACGCTTAGGGGCAGCCACACAAATATATGGCTGCAGCACAATCGCGTGAATGTTGCAGAAATTATTCTTGCGGCTTGTGTGCCGCTTGATAGCCACGAACACGAAAGCTTTATAGCTTGCAGAATATCGCCTTACGTGGCCTTTACAGAACTGGCATCTTAGGAATGTTCACCAGTGTTGTCAATGCGTCCCACAAATAAATGGCAGGCAAACGGTATCAAATAATTCTTCTTTGGTGACTATATTTTTTTGCAGCGCAAATAATCGCATTTCACCGATGCGGACCGCCATAAAGTGCCACAAAAAACCTCCCGTCTTCCAAGCCGTGTGCAGCGGCAGAAAGACGGGAGGTTTTACTAGCGCAAAAGTGCTCGGTACGCTCGGTGAACAAATACTGCGGCAAGCTTTAGTCGAGATGGAATGCACAAGGCAAATCGACGCTTACCGGTGAATTGTCAGCATTGGTTTCCATAACCGAAGCCATGAACTCCCACCACTTCTTGCAGATTTCGGTATTCGCAGACTCGCCGTAGCGCTCGGGGTCGTCAAGCTCGATATAGCCAAACAGAATATTGGTTTCCTCGTCAATAAAAATTGAGTAGTTGTGTCCACCATATTCGTGAATCATGTCTGCCATTTCGGGCCACAATTCGTTGTGACGCTTTTCATATTCAGCGGCAAAGCCCGGATACAGCTTCATCTTAAAGCCGTTAATGGTACGTCCGTCGGCAGTTTTACGAATGGTCATAGGAGAATCCTTTCGTGATGGGTTTTCAGCTTGCGTAGCAGGCCTTACAGATTCTTGCCGTAACGCTCTTCGGTGATTTGGTCGAGGGTTTTGCCCTGCGTCTGCGGGCACCACACAACACCAACAACCAGGCTAATGACCAGCACGACGCACATGATGATAGCGGCCGGGAAGAAGCCAGCGGGGTTAGCGGAGATGTCACCCATGATGGCGCCAACGCCAACGAGCGACCAAATACCCAGCGCTGCACGCACCAGGAAGAACATGATGCCCTGAGCGCCACCGCGATACTGAGTCGGGAACAGCTCGGTGCCCCACAGAGCATAGAAGCACTGAGCAGAGAAGCCAGCGGAAATGCCCCACAGGATAACGTAGGCCCACAGGCACCAGCCCATGGAGTCAGACGTGCCGTTGTTCAGCGCCATGCCGAAGATTGCGATGCAGATCCAGGAAAGCAGAGCAAGCGCAGCGGAAGCGCCAAAAAGCACACGGTGAGAAATCTTGTCGCCGAACTTGGAGAAAATAGCCAGCGAGCAGACAGCAACCAGCACCCACTGCACGATGCCGAGCAGGCTCTGACCGGTAGAGTCGATGTTGCCGGCAGCAGCATAGAGGTACGGCATGAACTGACCGTTGGTACCAGCAGCCAAGTTCCAAGTCAGGTACACGGCGACCAGGAAGATGATGGTTTTCACGTTGATGGGGTTCTTTAGAGCGTTGGCCATCATAGCGCCGAAGGACTGCTTGTTCTCGGCAGCGTCGGCGGCCAGGTTCTTCTCGGCCCAGTCAGCGGATTCCTGAAGCTGACGCTGCAGGTTCCAAGCAACCAGAGCCACAATGAGCAGCATCAAGAACAGGATACGGGTGGCAAGCAGGCCGTCAAAGGGGCCATAGGTGCCAGCCGGCAAAAGCGTGGTGCCATCAGCCATAAAGCCAGGCAGCACGAAGGAAAGCACCAAGCTTACCAAAAATACGATAGCAGGGCCGCAGCTCCATGCGAACTGACTGATGCCGATGTTCGATGCGCGGTTAGTGGATTCGGAAGTCTCGGAAATGTAGCTCCAAGAAGCCGGTACGCCTGCACCAACAGACAGACCGGAAAGCACAACGCCCACAACAACCATGGGCAGGTTAACTGCGCACATAGCAATTGCAACGCCCAAGGCGTACACAAGCAGGTTGTACTTGTAAATGATTGTGCGGCCATACTTGTCAGTCAAGAAACCGCCGATCAGAGCGCCTACGGCAGCGCCGAAAGCGTTAGCGCCGATAGCGCCAAGGATTGATGTCCACATTGAGCCAAAGCCGAATGCGGCCGCCCACGCCGTCAGCGCCACAGAGGACGCCACGATGCAGCCGGAGTCGAGGAAGTTCGTCAGGGATACTGCGATAGTACCCTTGCGTTCCTGCGATAGTGCCATTTTTCTTACCTTTCTATATTGCCCTCCGCCAACCCCCTCGGTTGGCGGTTGATGCCAAAACTAGTCGAGGAAGCTCTCGTTAACAGTGAGCTTAAAGTCGCGAGCAATTGCGCGCAGACCTTCGTCGGTGATAGTGTTCATAAATTCGTCGGAACCGCCATTCATCACGCGCGCCTCGGCATACACAGCAGCGGCCTTCTCGATGGTATGCATAAGGCCAAACGTGGTGTCGAAGTCGGGACCAGAGCAGAACAGACCATGCTGTGCCCAGATAGCGGCGTCGTAGGTTTTCATAAGCTCAGAGGTTGCCTGAGCGATTTCAGCGCCACCAGGAACCATCCACGGCACAACGCCAACGCCCGCCGGGAACACAACGATGCATTCGGTCATAGCCTTCCACAGCGCACGAGTGATGGTGCGCGCGTCAAGGGGCATCACAAACGTGAGCGCAATGACATTTTGCGGATGAGCGTGATAGATGACGCGGCATGCGTCGCCGGTTGCCTTCATGCGCACGGAGTGGTTCATGAAGTGCGTGGGGAATTCGGACGTAGGAACGCCGCCATCGGTGAGACCCCACACGATACGCCATGCGTCGCCTGCTTCGTTGATTTCAACAATGCCGACATTATGCGCCGGGTCAAGCGTGACGTTGCGCATATAACGGCCAGAACCTGTAGTGGCGAAAAATGCACCGCGCAGATTGTCGGCCTGAACGCCCATAGAAACCCAGCTAGAGGGGTTGTCGTAGAAGAATGGACGGCATGCGGAAACTTCTTCTTCAGTCATGCGATACGTAAGGTTACCGCCATTGCGCTCGTGCCAGCCCTGATCCCATCCGTCGCCGCACAAACGAACAAAGCTTTTCATGAATGACTGGTTTTCAACAGCTACACCGGAAACGGCGCCCTTAGCTACCGAAACGCCCTTGTCGAGTGCCCCCTGAGCCGCCTCTGCGCCGCGGCCAAGCATGTCTTGAGCGCTATCGAAGATACCCATATGACATTTGCCTTTCTGACTAAAATACCGTGCGTTATGGTAACGCACTTAACTATAAGAAGTAAGGTTACCATTCCCTACTTCACGAAACGCTGCTGTGGACCACATAGCCATGACCCACACCACCGATATCGCCTTTTTTGCGTGCTTGCCATCCGCTGGCGATAAGTGAATTGAGCCTCTTATCGCTTGGTGCGAAGCACAAGCTATCATGTCTGCCGCCTGCCGCAAAGCAGGCCGCCGCCGTTACCTATTGTGGGTTAAACACCTGAACGTCAAACGAAGTACGAATAACATCGCGCGCTTGCTGCAGGTCGCTAAATTCGCCGGAAGCAATCATTTGCACAATCAAGTTACCAAGACTTGTGCCTTCAATAGGACCGGCGTATACCGGCAGCTGACACGCATTGGCCGTCAGCTGATTCAAGTAAGCATCTTGGCAGCCACCACCGACAATGTTAATGGAGGTGTATGTACGACCCGTCAACGATGCCAGCTCGGCAATGGAATCGGCATAGCAGCTGGTCAAGCTTGAGTAGACACAACGCATGATTTCGCCAACGCCATCGGGCACGTCTTGGCCGGTCTCACGACAGGCCTGCTTGATTTCTTCAATCATAGATTCAGGTGCCAAGAAGCGATCGTCGTTCACGTTGACATAGGGCGCAGGACCCGTTGCCTTTGCATCGGCCTGGCGCGTGGCGTCAATAAGGTCGCCGAAACCCCATTCCTTGTCGGAGCGGGTACGGCCAGCACCCTTGCCAGACACATAATCAACGCCGTTAAGTTCACGACGAATGGACTGAATCATCCACAGTCCCATGATGTTCTTCAAGAAGCGATAACGCTTTTGGAAACCGCCTTCGTTAGTGAAATTCTGGTAGCGGCTTGCATCAGAAGTAATGGGGCCCTCGTGTTCTACGCCGAGCAGGCTCCAGGTGCCACTTGAGAGATACACTGCCTCAGCATCACGTGCAGGAACCGCCAAGAATGCCGAGCCGGTGTCGTGCGTTGCCGGCAGCATCACCTGAGCATCGAAACCAACGCGCGCCTTCACTTCGTCAGTGAAACCACCAAGCGACACACCTGGCATTTCCGGCTTTTCGAAAATGCGTTCAGGGGCTCCAACAGCCTCAAGCACATGAGAATCCCACGTACACGTACGAGCATTCAACATGCACGTAGTGGTTGCATTGGTGTATTCGTTAACCGCCTTGCCCGTAAGCAAATAGTTAAGGTATTCGGGAATCATTAAGAAACGGTCTGCTGCCTCAAGCTCTTCAGGATGTTCGCAGGCGAGCGCAGCAAACTGATACACCGTGTTGAACGGCTGGCGCTGAATGCCAGTAGCACGATAGAGGTTATCAAGACCAATGCGACGATCAACCTGCTCAATGAAAGGCTGCGTACGCGAATCGCGGTAAGCTACCGCATCGCCTACGCGGTTGCCCTGCGCGTCGATAAGCACGAAGTCAACGCCCCAGGTATCAATACCAATAGAGGTGGGAACCTTACCGGCTTGCTTGCACTTTTCCAAACCGACAAGGATGTTTTCCCAAATCATGTCGATATCCCAGCAGTCGTGCCCGCGACGGCGAACCTGCACGTTGTCAAAACGATGCATTTCCTCAAGCACAATCTTGCCGTCTTCAAGGCTGCCAAGTACATGACGACCAGAGGATGCTCCAATGTCAATGGCCAGGTAGTACTGCTTATTTGACATCGTTGCTCCCTTCGGTTTCAGTATCGGTTTTCGCATCGGCAGCTTTTTTGCCAGCATCTTCGCGAATTTGCACAACATACATGACGTTGGTTCCGGCAACTACGTCTTGGCCGCCATCTTCAGCAGGAGAAACAACCGGAGAGGTGCTGCGATCGCCTGCAGTGAACACTGCGATATCGCCCGGATGCACCAAGCCGCGCATCTCAACCGCCTCGCGGGCATGGTCAACAACGTTGCGCATGTCGCCTTTCACGTCACCAAGCATCGGGGTAACACCCCAGTGAATTTGCGATTGGCGCATCACGCGTTCGGAAGTGGTAACAGCGTAAATGGGAACGCGCGGACGAAGATTTGAAACCAAACGGGCCGTACGACCAGAAAGCGTTGGTGCCACAATGCAGGACGCGTTGATATTTTCCGCTGTCTGAACTGCAGCAATGCCAACAGCCAACGCAACGCGAGCACGCGTACGAGCACGGTCGGGGCCGTTTTCGTCAAACAGGTACGGCTCGGAGGCTTCGGCAATGCGCGCCATCATTTGCACAGCAGGCACCGGGTAGCGACCAGCCGCCGTTTCACCGGAAAGCATGATGGCATCAGTGCCGTCGTAAATTGCATTTGCAACGTCGCCAACCTCTGCGCGCGTCGGGCGCGGGTTACGAATCATAGAATCGAGCATTTGCGTTGCCGTGATAACCGGCTTAGAAGCACGATTACATGCGCGAATGATACCCTTTTGAATGTGAGGAACCTTGTGCGCCGGAACCTCAACGCCAAGGTCGCCACGCGCAATCATGATGCCGTCGGAAGCTTCGATAATCTCGCTGATGTTTTCAACAGCTTCGGCACATTCAATTTTGGAAATGAAGGCAATATCTTCGCCGCCATGTTCGTTAAGGAAGGCGCGCATTTCATGCACACCGCTTGCGTTGCGGATAAACGAGGCTGCAACGAAATCGACCTGTTCATCAATAGCGAACTGCAAATCGGCACGGTCTTGGTCGGTCATAACCGGAAGCGGCGCTGATGTACCGGGCAGGTTAATGGACTTCTGCTCGCCAAGTTGGCCAGAATTTTGGACTGTACAGTGAATGTCGCAACCTTCAGTTGAATCAACAGCAAGCTCGATAAGGCCATCGTCAACCAGAATGATTGTGCCCGGACGGACAACATCAGCAAGACCAGCGCAGGTTTGCGTCAGGCGACGCGCAGTGCCTTCGACCACTTCTTCAGTCAGCGTAATTGCACTGCCAGCCATCAACTGAACCGGCTGATGATTAGCCAGAAAACCCGTGCGAATTTCCGGGCCCTTCGTATCAAGCAAAATAGCGCACGGAGAATCAACTTCGCGACGCACTTTACGCAGGCGCTCCATGCGAGCATGTTGTTCTTCGTGGGTGCCATGAGACATGTTGAAGCGGGCGATATCCATTCCCGCAGCAATAAGCCCCTTAATTGTTGATTCGCTGTCGACCGCAGGGCCGAGCGTGCAAACGATCTTTGTTCGTTTAGCCATGCTTCCTCCATGCATGTAAAAGACCGGTAAATACCCTAAATAGAAACTATAACGCTAAAACGAACAATTTTATCGGTAAGCGGAAAAAACCTACGATGCTTCAGGTGGTTTTGAAGCTTCAGACGCGTCGGTCTGGCTAGCTTTCCTAGACTCATTGCACACCTGGCGCCCATCGGTTGTTTCAGGATTAGCAGACGCGCTAGGCGCCATGTGCTCCGTCACCCCGTCAAACGCTTCAAGCCCTTGTTGTGGCAGGCGCATTTTTGCGGCATATATAAGCACAACAATGCCAACAACAATAAGCGGCACCGATAGCACCTGACCCATCGTCAGCCATCCACCCCACAAATAACCAATCTGCGCATCGGGCTGGCGAACGAATTCAACAAGGAAGCGAAAAATGCCATACAGCGTGAGGAATGTTCCCAAAAACGTGCCGCGTGGCCTGGGCGGACGACGGCGCGAAAGCAAAAATAGCACCGCAAACAGCACCACGCCTTCAAGCAGCGCCTCGTAAAGCTGTGACGGATGACGCGGCATGCTGCCAGCACTGCCACCAAAGACAACGCCCCAAGCAAGGTCGGTTGGTGCGCCCCACAGCTCTCCATTAACAAAGTTAGCGCAACGCCCAAAAAACAGCCCAATCGGAGCTGCGATACATCCCATATCAGCCAAAGTTAGGTACGGAATCTTGGTAAACTTTGCCGCCACAATGCCGGCAAGAAGCGCGCCTATAAGACCGCCGTGGAACGACATGCCACCGTTTGAGAATGCAAGAATTTCAGTAGGGTGCGAAAAATAATAGCCATTTCCATACACCAGGACATAGCCTAAACGACCACCAAGAATAACGCCTATGATCACACACAACATGATGGTGAGCAGGGCGTCTTCATTCACACGCACGCGCCAACGCTTTGAAATTCGCCACAACATCACGGCAGCGCAGATGAAACCCGCAATATAAGCTAAGCCGTACCAGCGCACACTCAGTGGCCCAATTGAAAACGCAACAGGGTCAAGCGATTGATAGATAGTATTAAGCATGGGGTGAATCCTTGTATGGAATGAGCAAGACAGCTAGTTAAGGCCGCCAGCACCAACCTCTATGGCTGCAAAGTGAAGTTCTTCACGCATGTCATGCGGAATAGGCTGCAGCGTGGTGATTTTTGCGCCGCAAGAAGGACAGCGCAGGTTAAACATTGCAATGTCTTGTGAGAGAACCATGACCGAAGTATAGGCACGAAGGTCGAAGGCAGCATGATGGCACCGAGGACAACAAGCGGCAGGGAATTTACGCATGTGAACCTCCTTAGCCTTGATGTGCTAGAGCAAAAACCTATTCGGATTGCCTTGACGGACAGGTTCGCTACCGCTGCGATCAGCAATATTGGGGCCGTTCTCTAAAAAGAACTCGCAGAAGCGGCAGATTTCCTTCGTTGCGGCATCGTAGTCGCGTTTGGGATTAAGCAGTTTGGCGAAATCTGAGCAAACTACGTGCGTAGTACGTTGGCAAGCGGCAAAGTGACAATCGGCAGGACACGGCTCACCGGGAATGTTATGCGGACAGCGCGACGACATTTCTTCGTCTTGATAACAGCCACGCTTTTCCCAACATGCCATGCCACAACCCTCTTTCACTCAGCCGCTTGCTACTACTTATTTGCTTTACTGAGCAGGGACAACGCGAGTGACGCCCGGGACGCGCTCCTTCAGGATGCGCTCAACGCCGTTTGCCAGCGTCATCTGAGACATGGGGCAGCCCTTGCAAGCGCCCTGCAGCTCAACCGTTACAATGCCGTCGTCGTCAACATCAACGAGTTTGACATCGCCGCCGTCGGCCTGAAGAGACGGACGGATGAGTTCGAGCACAGATGCTACTTCGTTCTTGTCTACCATGAGAATACTCCTTCATGTAGGGGTGAATTTGCTTGTTGGAATTCTAGCACACTGCCACGTTCACAAGCAGACAATACCAGGGCTAACTTTTGGCAAATCGCATGCAATTTCTGACCACCACAAAAGGAGGTTGACAGCCTACTTGAGCCGGGGAAATTTCTAGCCTTCTAGCCAAAGCGGCCTACAGCGTGTTCTAGCGCGCTGCCGTGCGAACGCTATGACGTGGGCTTCCAGTCTTTACCAAGAATAACAAGCACGTCGGTTTCAAATGTATAAGCGCCAGAGTTCTGAACCAGCCTGCCAATTCCCATAGCATTTAGCACCGTTTGAGCTGCGGCTTCTTTATCGGAATCGGTATAGATAACCAGCGTTTCATTGTAAACAGAGGTGTCAGTATTGCCAGTTTCGGCAATGTTGAAGCCAAGCTGGGTAAGTGATGCTTGCATAGCTGCCGCAGCGCCTGTTACTCCCCCACCGTTGCGGATAGTGACATCAAAACTACTCGGATCAGCTGTTGCGGCCTGCTCGACCACCGTTGGGTCTTCGCCAGCTTCAACGCGTTCCATCATAGAAGTCCAAGCAGTATTGCTAACCGTATAGGTGGTTGTGGAACCATCCTTCGTTTCATAGCCCGGCACCAAACCATAGTAAACATCGGTTGCAGCAATGCCGCGCAACGAATCGGCCATCGAGAGCACATCAGTCGAGGTAACATCGGTGCCAAAGGTTTCGCCAAAGTTATCGATAAGGTTTACCAAGCCTGCTTTGCCGCCAGTAAGCATTGAAAGCGAGAGCTGTGTAAGCAATTGCTGCTGCACAGAAGCTTGTGTTTCTGTGGCGGTAACATAATTGGCGCCACGAGCAGCAACCAGGGCCGATTCACCGTCAAGGTGCTGAGTGCCCGCAGGCAAGTAAATGTCGCCCGCACGCGGATCGTCGATTTCTTCGGCGAGTTCAACATCAACGCCACCAAGGGCATCAACAAGTTTGACAATGCCCTCAGCGTCAACTTTAACCACGTGATTAATGGACACACCCGCAAACGAAGCCACGGCGCTGACCAGGGACGCATCGCTTTCTCGACTAGGAACCTCACGCAGCGGGTAGTATTTTCCGTCTTTGAGTGACACCTGCACCGATGCCGGAATGGCTACTACGGTGACCTTTTTGGAATCGGCGTCGGTACGCACAAGGGCCAACGCATCGGGGCCATCGGTAGAATACGGCATGCCGGCCTTGTCAAGGTCGGCCACCACAAGCGTGTAGTACGGCTTGTTAGTTGTTGGTGCGACCAGCGCTGTTGCAGCGTCGGAGTTTTTCAACGCCAGCTTGCTGTCCAAATTTCCAAACAGCACAAACGATCCAACACCCAAAGCAACAGCCGCCAAAAGCACCACAACAAGTACGATAATAAGCACACGCTTAGCAACAGAACGACGCTTCACGCCGGGAGCGAAATCAAGGCTGCCTGCATAGCCACTACGCGCAGAAGGGCCAGCAGCCCCGGGTATAACATTGTTGACATACCCG